>LSNW01000030.1 GCA_001566965.1 Methylothermaceae bacteria B42
CTCTGCTTCCCAGAGGGCCATCGAACTATCGCACCGGACCAAATCAAGTTCTTCATGGTGGATACAATATACAAGGGGCCGAGGGAGAGGGCATTCCGGGCAAGTGCGTAACATCAGTGACTATCTCTAACCAGACGTTTGAGGCAATGCTGCAAAGCGGCGAACAATCTCCCTATAATGAAAGTACAAATGAGGAAAAGGAGTTGTTTCGAGTTCCCACGAAACACTGTAACGGGCGCTCCATGGAATCAAATACTCTTCTTTTTTGTCATCCCTCTGTAAGCTCCAATGTAAATCTTCCTGAGGAAGAGGTAGTGCAATACGAAAATTTCCGCCCCGGAGAGCTAGGGTTTCGTCCCGGACAGACCAATAATGCTTCCCGATTTTGAACAAGCTCCTCCAGCCTTTAAACACTCGCCATTTCCCTTTTCCATCAACCACTACGGTAATATTTCGTTTCTCAGAATCAGAGATTGCGGCGTGAATAACATATTCATCCGGGGAAAGACATTGGAGACGAAGTGAGGAGACGATTTCCTTCCGGGAAAACGGCGCGCCCCGATGCTTTTCCAACGCCTGCAATGAGAGTGCAATTTGTTTCTGGCCCGCCGGACCAAACCTGGAGATATGCAGTGTATTGGCATCCTCTAACCAGGCGCCAATATAAAATCCGCCAGGACAGGTTGCAAAACGATGATGAAATTGCTCGGATTTACTGGTTTCCGGTGGCTGGTAAGCCGATGGCAGCACAAAATCCGGAGGAGACTGGATAGCCCTCAAAATACCCGCCCGGTCCAAATTCGCCGGCACCAGCCATAAACGCCACGCCGACTCGCTTGATTGAATGCCGATCAATACATTTTCTCCGGAAAGGAGTATCGGCCATACATGTTCGTTACTGTAATCACTCAAATAATTAACCGCAACCTCCACTTCCCGGGAGATAGAAGGCGGAACCTTGGGAAGCGGGACAAACCGGACCGGCAAATCATCTCTTATATGGAGATTGAGTGTTTGTGTTCTCGCCCCAGCCCGCACCTGGATACGGTGTAAACCAGGCGAAAAAGTCCCCAAGGGAATGAGATGCCACATGGCGGAACGAGTCCGGGCAATTTGTTTTCCCTCGTGGGTAACTGTCACTGCCATTCCTTCAACCTTCCCCCTGAAAAAGTCTTCAAATAAAGTAAACTCAAATCCCCGGCGAAGGTAATAAATTCCAGTCCCCCATCTCATTGAACGAACCAAGATAGCCACTTGGTTTCCAGTAACCATCCCGTCCCGGGGATAAACGATCTCCAGGCTTTGACCAGGCAATACCGGCGCGGCGCAGGATATTAAACCACTCAGGATTCCAGCCAAAAGAAGCCAGCGAACCCAACAACCCAACCAAGCCGGGTTCACCCAATCCATGCCCAAGACCAATACAAAATCTGCCAGGTAGCCCAATGTGCGGCGGAACATTGGCCCGGCACGTTTTCCCGCCTGCCCTGAAACAACGACAACCCTTGGCAAACCAGCGCGAAAATAGCGTTAGGAATCACAGCAATCCATACCCAAAAAACCAAGCTGCCCACATTCAATAACACTTCGAGGCCGTAAACTCCAGTGACGAAAAAAGTCACCAGATAAACCGGCAACCAAATCAACCAATACCAGCCGGACATTTCACGGCAAACCGCCCACACGGTAAAGGGCAATAGCAGCGGAAACAACCCGGTCACTCCCACTTTGGGTAGGTACCGCCACACAAGCCCCAGAGAAATCACGACTGCCAGCGTCATGATGATGCCATGGAGGATTTTACCGCGGTTCATTTCATGAAACGATCAACACAAACCCTATAATTTCATCTTGAAGCATTACATGCTTATAAATGGTTGGCAGCTTGGAATTTTCTTTGGAGCCAGTGTTTTCTTACCCTAATGGTGGCTTGAAGAGCTGCCATAAGCCTCTCCAATGGATTCACGGCACCCAACGGCAGAATAACCCAGGCACCGGCTGCGAAATTCATGGGCGAATCGTATTATGTCATCGATTTTGAGGGAAAAGAAAGCCGTCTCTTAGGGTTAAATTCTTTGTATTATTACCTCATTTTTCTTCGTAAATTTTCATGCGCCTGTCAAGGTTTGACGGTCCTTTCACATCAGCAGTATTTGATAGTCGTGCCAGGCTTTCACTAGCGGATAACAGCAGCCCAAATGACTACCCTCTTCCAAGGACGGCTTCACGAAGCCCCTCAGAAGAAAAACTGAAATACTTTTACGAAATAAACGCTTAGAGGCAAGTTTTTTAATGACCAATGACTTTTTATCTCTGTTCATCCCACTACTGATCATCATGGATCCGATAGGCAATTTGCCTTTGTTTCTGGCGTTGACCGGCGATGCCAAACCTACTGATCAATTGCGCATCGCCGCCGTCGCTTGTGGTACGGCGGCGCTGATTTTACTTTTCTTTGGTTTGACGGGAGACAGGGTGTTGAATTTTTTCGGCATCACCCTGCCGGCCTTTCAACTGTCCGGTGGACTGATCTTCTTTATTTACGCCTTGCAAATGCTGAATCTGATCCCCGCCAATATCAAAAGCTCGGCTCAAGAAGAGGAAGAAAGCTTGCATAAGGACAACGTTGCCCTCGTGCCCCTGGCCACGCCGCTGCTGGCAGGTCCAGGGGCCATCACCGCCATTCTGGTTTGGCAGCAAGATCCTTCCCTGCAAATTCCTTTAGCGCTGCTGGCCACCGTGATTGCCGCGGCATGTCTGGTTGTATTCATCACCTTCTATCTGGGCCGCTGGATTCGGAAAGTACTGGGCCTTGGCGGGATCGGCGTGGTTACTCGGTTGACCGGACTACTGCTGTCGGTGATTGCCATGCAGTTCGTGGTAAACGCACTGGGGCAGATTCGGTTTGGATAGAGTGCTTTGGCGTGGCTGGAAAGCCACGCCAAAGAAATAGACTAGTCAGACCAACAAAGGCGCAATCACTAGACTGACAATTGCCATCACATTGATCAGAATATTCATGGACGGGCCTGAAGTATCCTTGAAAGGATCGCCCACAGTATCCCCGACCACCACTGCCTTGTGAACGTCGGAACCCTTGCCGCCCAAATTACCTTTCTCAACATATTTTTTGGCGTTGTCCCAGGCGCCGCCGGCATTGGCCATCATCAGCGCCATGAGCACGCAGCCCAACAGCGCTCCACCCAGCATGCCGCCCAAGGCTTGGGGACCGAGCCAGAAACCGACGATGACCGGCGCGGCCACGGCAATGACGCCGGGCAATACCATTTTCTTCAACGCCGCCTGAGTGGCGATGTCCACGCAGCGGGCAGTGTCAGGCTCCGCTTCCCCTTCCAGCAATCCCTTGATTTCCCGGAACTGGCGTCGGATTTCCTGAATCATTTCAAATGCCGCATCGCCAACCGCAGTCATGGTGACTGAAGCAATCAGCAACGGAATGGTGCCGCCGATGAACAAGCCTGCCAATACGTCGGCATCTCCCAGATCCAGGGTGAAATCGGGCATTTGGCTAGAAATGGTTTCCCCATAGGCGGTGATGATTGCCAGCGCCGCGAGCGCCGCCGCGCCGATGGCGAATCCCTTGCCGATGGCAGCCGTGGTGTTGCCCAATTCATCCAAGGAATCGGTAATCTTGCGGGTTTCCTCTCCCAATCCGCCCATCTCGGCGATACCCCCGGCGTTATCCGCCACCGGACCATAGGCGTCGATGGCCATGGTAATCCCCACGGTGGCAAGCATTCCCACCGCCGCAATACCCACGCCATACAACCCCACCAAAGCATCGGCCAGGAAAATAATGGCGCTGATGGTCAAAATCGGTACCACCACCGATTGCATGCCTACCGCCAGGCCTGAAATCATCACCGTGGCGGGCCCGGTTTCACCGGATTCGGCGATTTTCGCCACCGGTTTGCCCCCCGTGTAATACTCAGTCACAAGACCAATGATAATGCCGCCGACGGAACCGGCCAGCACCGCCAGCCACGCCTTGATGCTGACCCCGGCAATCAAAATCACCAACAGGGCCAACACAATAAATATACCCGCCGCGCCCATGGTACCAATACGAAGAGCCTTGTCCGCGGGTTGATCGGCATTCTTCTGCACCAGCCAGATACCAGCGATGGAAGACAGCAACCCCACCGAAGCCAACGCCAAGGGCAGAAACATCAACGCCCCCCTGGAACCCACCGGCGCCAAGGCTTCGGCCGCCATGGTGGAGGCCATGGCAATGGTGGCAATCATCGCTCCGCAATAGGATTCGAAAATATCCGATCCCATCCCGGCCACATCACCCACATTGTCCCCCACGTTATCGGCAATCACTCCGGGATTTCTGGGATCATCCTCAGGGATACCAGCCTCCACCTTGCCCACCAGATCGGCGCCTACATCGGCGCTCTTGGTATAGATTCCGCCGCCGACCCGGGAAAACAGCGCCACCACCGAGGCTCCCATACCGAAGCCGTGGAGGGCATGGGCGGTTTCCGGGTCGTCGCCAAAGAACAAATACATCAGCCCTAGGCCCAACAGCCCCAGGGAAGCCACCGCCAGGCCCATAATCGAGCCGCCAAAAAAAGCGATTTCCAGGGCTTTCGCCGCATCCCCGGTACTTGCGGCCACCGTGGTGCGGACATTGGCCCGGGTCGCCGTGTTCATGCCGATATAACCGGCGGTGGCCGAAGCCGCCGCACCCACCAGAAAGCACAAGGCCGTCGGCCACCCCAGAAACTTCCACAACAGCAGCAACAACACCGCCACGAATGCGCCGAGGATCTGATATTCCCGGCGGATGAAAACCATCGCCCCCAAGTGAATCTGCTCGGCGATATGGGCGATCTTGCCCTCCCCCGCCGGCGACTCCTTGACGATCTGATAAATCCGGTACGCCGCATACAACCCAAATGCCCCCAACAGCGGCGGCAACAGGTAAAGCAAATACTGCATCATTCCTCCTTTTCCAATTTTGTTTTGTTATTTGCCAGTAGGCCTACTTGGATACCGGCTTTGCAAGCTGCTGTCAATGTTTTTCATTGATTAACCGCCATCATTAATGGCTCAATGTTGGACAAAGCCTGTATCCTCAGCCCCAATCTGCTATGATTTTCCCCTTTCGTAGCCAACCCCGATTGCCTGAATAAATGACTTATTCCCCCTCCCGATTTAGCCACTTCATCAACCCTTTTTGGGATAACGAGATCCTGCCTACGCTCGCTGACTACATCCACATTCCCGCCCTCTCTCCGGACTTTGACCCGGCCTGGGCCGAGCACGGCCATTTACAACAAGCGCGGGAACTTGCCATCCACTGGCTCGAGCGGCACGCAGAACCGGGCTGGAAAATCCACGATTTACAGTTCCCTGGCCGAACCCCCTTGATTTTGCTGGATATCCCAGGCGCCAATGACCGCACGGTACTGATTTACGGCCATCTGGACAAACAACCGGAAATGGAAGGCTGGCGCGAAGGCTTGGGACCCTGGCAACCTGTCATCGAAGATGGCAAACTTTATGGCCGGGGCGGCGCTGATGATGGTTACGCGCTGTTCGCCGCGGTCGCCGCGGCGAAAGCTCTTGCCCGGGAAAACCTCCCCCACGCCCGCCTGCTGATCCTGATAGAATTCTCCGAGGAAAGCGGCTCTCCGGACCTCCCCCCTTATCTCGAAGTCTACGCCGATCTCATCGGCATGCCAGATCTGGTAATCGCCCTCGATTCCGGCACCGGCGACTACAACCGGTTGTGGTCCACCACCTCGCTTCGCGGTATGCAAAGCTGCACCGTGACCGTGCGCACATTGCACGAAGGCGTTCACTCAGGGATTGCCAGCGGCATTGTGCCCGAATCCATGAGCATCCTGCGCCAACTGCTGGACCGTTTGGAAGATCCGGCCACCGGCCAAATGAAACTGCCGGAGCTTTTTGTGGACATCCCCGCCCTCCGCATGGAACAAGCCAGTGCCGCCGCTGACATTCTGGGCTTGAGTCTGGTTGACGGGTTGCACCCCTTGCCCGGACTTAAACCTTTATGTGACGATCCCCTGGAACTTTTGCTCAACAACACCTGGCGACCAACCATGTGCGTGGTGGGCCAGGATGGCCTGCCATCCGTGGAAAAGGCCGGCAATGTCATGCGCGCCTACACGTCGTTCAAACTGTCGTTCCGCTTGCCGCCACCTGTTACCTGTGAAACCGCCAAGGCTGCGATTGAGCGTGTCTTGCTGGTCGATCCCCCTTACAATGCGGAAATTTCAGTCTCTTTCGACCAAGGTGGCGATGGTTGGGAAGCCCCTCTTCCCGCCGAATGGCTGCTGCGCGCCAATAACGAGGCTTCCCTGGCGCTCTACGGCCAACCGGCAGCCTATCTGGGCCTGGGCGCAAGCATTCCTTTTATGAATATGCTCGGTCTCCAGTACCCGCGGGCGCAATTTCTGATTACCGGCGTGCTGGGCCCCGGCAGCAACGCCCATGGCCCCAACGAATACCTTCATATCCCTTATGCCAAAAAGCTCACCGCGTGTGTCGCTCACGTGCTGGCTGCAATGCCCACAGACAAAACAATCTCATAAATTAAACCCGCCAAACGCAACTCATGGAGCGGTGCCATACGTCATACCCGCCATGGGCCACCTACCTTCCATGACGCCGCACGAATGTTACGCATACGCCATGAACGGATAATGTTTGGTCAAACAAATTTGGCCAGGCCAGCATGTTCCCAACAGATCCCCCCTGTTTAAATAAGTGAAAGATTAAGGTTGCAAACCTCAAAAATGCCGAATCCCCTGGAAAGAAAAGAAATCAGATGGTCAAGGGAAAACGCTTTATGTACAATATTAGTGTACACAATTGAAGGGTATTTTTACCATGCGCACAATTAACATCAAAGAAGCACGAGAGCAATTCAAGGCGCTTGTGGATGCAGTGATAGCAGGGGAAGACATCATCATTTGCCGCCGTAACAAACCTGTCGCGAAACTGATCCGATTAACGGAAAAACCGGTATTCCCGGATCGCAGCGAATTTCGCAGCCGGATAAAACAGGCGAAGACACCCTCATCCGTAGTAGTCCGGGCCCTTCGGGAAGAACGGGAGTGATGTGGTATTTCGATACCAGCGCGCTGATCCCTTACTATCGTCCGGAACCGCTCAGCGATGCAGTTCAAGCATGCTTGCTTGAAGCTGAAGCGCCTGTATCAATCAGTCTTTTGACCGAAACCGAATTCGCCTCGGTGCTGGCCCGCCTGGTCAGAATGAACGAACTGTCAGTTTCGGAAGCAAGCATTATTCAGGCAGCCTTCCAGGAAGACATCCACCGGGGGTGCTACCAGGTATTGGACCTCCAACGAGAACACTATCAATTGGCGCGAGACTGGCTGCTTAGCCATGATACCGCCCTGCGGACTCTGGATGCCTTACATCTTGCGGTTGCGGCACTCACCGGATCCAAACTGATCACCGCTGACAAAATCCTGGCAAAAGCCGCGAACCGGTTTTCCATTGCGGTGATGCTGTTCTGATTTCATTGAGTAGCCCCAGAACCTGAACTCATACTGAACATATATCATGCTCTATGCCTTTGTGATGATTCGTACCGCAATCCTCTTTTTGGCAGCGCGTTAATCGTTAACCATCTACCCCTTTCAATTCTTCAAAATAAAAAACATGATAGGTTTACCTGCCTGATAAAACTATCCAACCCACCATGTCCTTAAATCCACATCAAAGAGCCGCTATCAAGGAAATTAACCACCCACTGCTGGTAATCGCCGGGGCGGGCAGTGGCAAGACCCGGGTCATCACCCACAAAATCGCCCATCTGATCGATCAGGGGCTTGCGGCGCGCCATATCGCCGCACTCACTTTCACCAACAAGGCGGCGCGGGAAATGAAAGCACGGGTGGGCAAGCTGATGGATAGCAAGGCACTGAGAGGCCTGACGGTTTCCACTTTTCACTCCTTGGGGCTGGATATCCTGCGCCGTGAACACAAGGCCCTGGGCTTTAAAGCTTCGCTGTCCATTTTCGACGAACAGGACCGTCTGGCCCTGCTCAAGGACATTCTCGAACACAGCAAACATCCCTGCAATCCGGATAAACTCCCGCACTACGCCTGGCAAATCGGCGCCTGGAAAAATGACTGCCTGCCGCCGGAACAAATATTGGCCCAAGCCGATGCCGAACAACAGCCCGCCGCCTGTTTGTACGAGGAATATAACCGCTGCCTCAAAGCCTACAATGCGGTGGATTTCGATGATTTGATTCTGTTGCCGGTACAACTGTTTCAGGAACACGGAGAAATTTTGGAGCGCTGGCAACACAAGCTGCGCTATCTATTGGTGGATGAATATCAAGACACCAACCAAACCCAATACCGCTTGCTGAACCTACTGACAGGCCCTCTGGGGCGCTTTACCGTGGTGGGTGACGACGACCAGTCCATCTACGCCTGGCGAGGGGCGCGACCGGAAAATCTCCAGCGCCTGAAACAGGATTATCCCCGCCTCAAAATCATCATGCTGGAACAAAATTACCGCTCCACCGGCCGCATTCTCAAGGCAGCCAATGCATTGATCCGCCATAACCCCCATGTTTTCGAGAAGAAGCTGTGGAGCGCTTACGGCTTTGGCGACCCGATCCGGGTGTTAAGCCACGCCGACGACCTGGCCGAAGCCCAGCAAATCGCCGCCGATATCCTTCATCATCACTTTCAGCACCGCACCCAATGGCACGACTACGCCATTCTCTACCGCAGTAATCACCAGTCCCGAGTATTTGAACGGGCGCTCAGAGAACAACGGATTCCCTACAAAGTCAGCGGTGGCCCATCGTTCTTTTCCTACACCGAAGTCAAAGATGTCCTGGCTTACTTGCGCCTGTTCGTCAACCAGGATGACGATGCCGCCTTTCTGCGCATTATAAACGTCCCCAAACGGGAAATCGGCCCCACCACCCTGGAAAAACTCGGCGCTTACGCCCAACAGCGCCATATCAGCCTGTTTTCCGCCTGCTTTGAACTGGGACTGGAACAACACCTGCCTGCCCGGGCCACCGCCAGATTAAAAGGCTTCTGTGAATGGCTGGTGGACACCGCTGACCGCGCGCAACGTGGCGATACCCTGGGCGTGCTGGAAGAATTCATCGATAGAATCGAATACAAGGATCACCTGCAAAACCTGGCCGCTTCCCCCAAACAGTTCGAGCGCAAGTGGCAAAATGTCCGTGAACTGCTGGACTGGCTCGGGCGCCTGATTGAAGAAGAGGAAGACGCCGGCGGCAAGGATATCCTATCCGCCGTTGTCGCCAAAATCATGCTCATGGACGTTCTGGAACGCCAGCGGGACGATAGCGCCCAAGACCAGGTCACCCTCATGACCCTACACGCCGCCAAGGGTCTGGAATTCCCTCACGTTTATATTGTCGGCATGGAAGAGGGGCTTCTCCCCCATCATAAATCCGCGGAAGAAACCACCAATGACACCTCCACCCCGGAAGACCTGTATATCGAAGAAGAACGCCGCCTAGCCTACGTGGGCATCACCCGCGCCCAAAAAACCCTGACCTTCAGCTACTGCCGCCAGCGCAAACGCTATGGGGAGGTCAACGACTGCCAACCGAGCCGGTTTTTAGAGGAGCTACCGGAAGAAGACCTGGAATGGCCTGAAAAATCCACCCTTTCCCCCGAAGAAAAGAAAGCCCGCGGCAAGGCCGCCCTGGCCAACCTCAAAAATTTGTTGAACGAGACTTAAGCAAGTACAATAAGCGTTTACTAAGCGCCCGTAGCTCAGCTGGATAGAGCGCAGGCCTCCGGAGCCTGAGGTCAGAGGTTCGAATCCTCTCGGGCGCGCCATATAATCAATGAGTTAAGAGAAGACCGGCGATAGCCGGTTTTTTTGTGCCCATCTTGTGCCCATGCTGTGCCCCTTGTGACAATGGGGTGCTCTGATCCTTCATTTCACACTGACCGCCGGTCTGCTTTCCAGCAGATTCCTTCTTAAAATCCCATTAAGCTACCAAATCCAGGCGCGCATCAATCTCATCCCAAGGCACCAGAATCCGCCCCTCCTCATTTTTCTCAATAAGACCCAAACGCAGAAGTTCGGTGACATCCCGGTGTACGTTCTTGTAATCACGCCCCAATGCTTTGGCTAGTGCCCAAATGCTGCTTGCCCCCATTTGATGCAACTGCCGCAACAGCACGAATCTCTGGGGCGTCAATGTCCTGAGGAGGGTTTCCAGTTCGGTAAACAGGATCGCCTCTCGTGGCTCTGCCGGGGTTTCACCGTGTTCGGCCTGGTGCCACGCATCGATGACGTCTTTAGCCGCATCTTCCACTGAGCCCACAGTGATCGAAAGTTTCGTCTTTTTCATCACTCACCTCCACGTGCCCGAGAGACATCTTCGAGAAAATCCGCCACCAATGTCTCGATATCCGAAAATTCATAGGGTTCTTTGGTATTTCCCAAGTGACGATGATCCCCTTAGCCACGCTCATTGTCATAGCGAACCACACATTCACCATTGGCCAGCCCATAGTAGAATCTGTACTTCAACCCGTGTGGGCATTCAGGATCCATTGCTGGCAAGCGCCAGACGATCATTTTCAAAATCGCACCATCTGGGAACACGACTTTGCGGTCGATGATCAGGGTGGCCTTCATAGGTCGAATTATACCATATGGTTTTTATACCATAAACATTCTTCTGTATCGGCTGGGACGTCGGTGGGTGGAATTGCTACAAAAACCGGGCCAGCCGGGACGCCATCGTGATTCTTGATGACGAACGCCAGTTGATCGGTAAACCCTGGGGCGGAAACCTGCGGACCACAATCAACGAAAGCATCACCACGGAAAATTGGCTGAAGCATTATTCAGACTCTGCCGGGCTCCCTTCCCTGAAGCCCCCTTCGATGCCATCATGGCTATTGATACACCATTAGGCTTCTCCCAGGAGTTCACTCACGGGTTGTTCAAAATTAACTTCAAAGCCCGTCTGGGTAGTAGAGGTTGGCTATCTCCCGGCTGGGATTGGAGGGTGTCTTCATAGACTGTAGTGAGGAATTTCACAAATTCCCGCTCCCGCTGGAGCCGTTCATGCAGGTCATCGGTACTCCACATCTGATCCAATAATTGTTTGGCATGGTGGTGGATGGTAAGCACGATAACGTCGGGCGCGTGGGTAAACGATTGGCGAATCTGATCCTGTAAATCGTCCACCGCCTTTAAATATCGCTGATAATCGCGCAAATCCTGATCAAGCTTGCTTTCCAGTTGTTCCAAATCCGTTTGTTGCTGGCGTTTGATGCGTTCCAATTCGAATTCCATTTCCAGCAGGCGCTTACGCCGCGCCATTTCCAAAGATAACTCCATTTCTTTCTGCCGGCGCTTAAAATCCACGCGATCGGCTTCCAGTTCCCGCAGATGACGGCGGTTCTCCTGACGCAACAAGCGGACAAGTTTGAAGAAGTGGGAACTTAGGCTCATAAATACTCCGACAAACAATGATATTTATCACGCCATTTTTTATCCGAAGCCAACAACAAAACCAAATATAACCGCAAAATCAGAGGATAATTATTACCTTCTAGCTGGAGCCCAAGCAGGCGCCAACAGGATCTCCATATTTCTTTGGGAAGCTTGTGACGGTTTATCCGCCACTGCTTTTTTGAGGAAGACGCCAAAATACGCCAATACTTCCTGTCCGTTCCCCTGATTTTTTGACGCCGTTTGGCCATTTTTTGTTGCAAACGCTGGCGCTTGACAAGATACTGACTTTGCCGGCTCTTGAGTTTTTTCTCTAATTTGGCTTGCTTCAAAGACAACAAAATCATGGTCTTGACTCTACCATGGCTTTCCCTTCCCGCCTTGGGTCGGATGCGGCATAGACTTTATTGATAGATTTATCCCAAAGAATCGCCTGCATGTTGCCATAAGGTTTTTTTAACTGGCGAAGGTGGTGACCGCGTTTTTTTAAGGCTTCAATCTCCCCCGCCCCCAGTCCGCCGGGTTCATATTGAATTTCATCCGGTAAATATTGGTGGTGGAAACGGGGCCAGCCCACCCAGGTTTGCGGCAACATTCTGTCAGCGAAGTCCAGGACAGCCAAAGTCACCATGGAGATTATCCGGCTGCCACCCGGCGTGCCCAGGATTCCTACCCGCGTGTCGGTCTCCACGAAGGTGGGCGTCATGCTGGAGAGCATGCGCTTGCCAGGGGCAATGGCATTGGCCTCTCCCCCCACCAAACCATACAAATTGGGAACACCGGGTTTGACGGCGAAATCGTCCATCTCATCATTTAGCAGCACGCCGGTGCCCCTGGCCACGAAACCGGAACCGAAGAGATAATTGATACTCAAGGTTGCCGCTACCCGGTTCCCCTGATGATCCAAAATGGAAAAATGGGTGGTATCGCTGCCTTTGGCCGCCGGATCCGGCACGGGATTCAGCCAGGCACTGGGCAAGGCTTTATCAGGATGGATCGCGGCCCTAAGGCCTGCGGCATAATACAGGCTGAGCAGACGCTTTAACGGCATCTTGATGAAATCCGGATCCCCCAGATACAAGGCCCGGTCCCGGTACGCCCGGCGCCAGGCTTCCACAATCAAGTGTTTTCGGGTAGCTCTGCCGTCTTTATTTAAATCAAATCCAGAAAGGATATTGAGTGTTTCCAGTAATACAATACCGCCGGAAGATGGAGGGGAAGCGGAAGTAATCTTTACATTCCGGTACCGGCCTTTGACAGGCTTCCTTTCAATTACCCGGTATTGCGCCAGATCCTGACGCCGCCAGATCCCTCCCGACTCCCGGACCGAGCGCACCAAATTATCCGCAACCGGGCCCTGATAAAACCCGCTCCACCCTTTTTCCGCGATTGCTTCCAGCGTGTTGGCCAAATCCTTTTGCACTAGGCGAAAACCAGATTCTGGTAAATGACCGTCTTGCAGAAAAATGCGGGCGGATTCTGGATATTTCTTTAGTACCGGTAAACGCCGTCGCACTTGCTGCAAAAAACCGGAACTGACGACAAAGCCTTGACGGGCAAGGCGGATAGCCGGCGCCAGCGTGACCCGCAAATGCAGCCGGCCATAATGCCCGGCCAAATGCGCCAACGCCGCTGGAACCCCTGGTATTCCCGCCGCCAAGGGGCCGTCAATGGACAGGCCAGAGATCACGTTACCCGAAGCATCCAGGTACATATCCCGGTGAGCAGCCAAGGGTGCCCTTTCGCGGGCATCGAGCATGACTTCACGCTTGTCTTTGTCCCGGTATAACAGAAAAAACCCACCACCGCCCAGGCCCGAGCCGGCAGGTTCCACCACGGCCAGGGTGGAAGCCACGGCTACCGCCGCATCAAACGCATTGCCGCCTTTATGCAGAATTTCAAAGCCGGCTTCGGTGGCCAATGGGTGGGCAGAGGCAATGGCATCGGCAGGCGGGGTTTTGGCTATCGACAGGCTTAACCACAGAATTAGGGTGAATCCCAGCAGGTAGCGTAGTGTCACAATTCGATACCCATAATGGAAGAGGCTATTTTTCAGAAATACCGGTAATTCTCAGGTATTTCCGCCGCAAAGTTTCTTCGTCTTCCACGATATCCGGGTCCTGGATGATACAGTCCACCGGGCATACTTCCACACATTGGGAAGTTTCGTAATGGCCGACGCATTCGGTACATAGCTCGGGGTCGATTACATAAATTTCTTCCCCTAGTGAAATGGCGTCGTTGGGGCATTCCGGTTCACACACATCGCAACAGATACATTCGTCTGTAATCTTCAAGGCCATGGTTTTATCCTCGGTTCGAATAGATTTCGGTCAAGCGCTCTCTGACTTTGACCGGAACAAAGGCGGAAATATCGCCTCCCAGCTTGGCAATTTCCTTGATCATGCTGGAGGAAACAAAAGCGTATTGTTCCGCCGGGGTCATGAAAATGGTTTCAATCCGTTCTTCGGACAGGCGTCGGTTCATGGCCGCCAATTGAAATTCGTATTCAAAATCCGACACTGCGCGAAGCCCCCGGAGAATCACCGTCGCGCCATGTTGCAAAGCGCAATCCACCAGGAGATTACTAAACCCGAGCACTGCCACATTGCTGAGAGGTTGCACCTCGGCGCGTACCAGGGCGACCCGTTCCGATAAATTCAACAAGGGGCGCTTGTCACGGTTTTCCGCCACCGCCACCAGCACCTTACTGAAAAGCCGGGCTGCCCGGTGGATTAAATCGATATGGCCATTGGTCACTGGATCAAACGTCCCCGGATAGATGGCTGTGACTGGCATTGTCGTTATTCTCCTAACCCGGATTTTTCATCAGCATCCCGGATGATGGCGCAGGACAGGTGCGGCTGGGCGCCGGGCTGGACTGAAAGCCATAGCCGCAGCTATGGCTTGAAAGAAGCCCAAACCCAGGCGTGCCTGGACAAGCCAGGGCCGGGATAGGATTCGGGCTGAATCCAAATTGGATTTTGTGGAAATGATGAAACTTAAGCATTTTATGCATAAATATCAGTTACTTACGGAAAAGCCAGAATCCGGCTGGTGAAATATCCGGGTTACTTCTCTGCTGAAGAGATGATAGCCTACATCTCCCGTTGTCTTGCTTTTCCACAGCCGCCAATTGCCGGGCACTGGCAGTTCTTTGAGCTGGCTTTCCGCTTCAATATAAATAAAAGCATGGTTGGAAAGCCATTGCCATTGTTCAAGGGCGGTGGCACAAGGTTCTATGAGCTTTTTTTCAAACGGAGGATCGAGGAATACCACATCAAAAGGTTCGCTTGGGGCCTGCTTCAAAAAACGGATGGCATCGGCGCCGACCGTCTCAATTTGTGAAGCCTCCAGAGACCGGCGATTTCTTTCCAAAGACCGGATCACTTTCGGGTGCGCTTCCACCTGAACCACTACGCGCGCGCCACGGGAAGCGGCTTCAAAACCTAATGCCCCGCTCCCGGCGAATAAATCCAAACAACGGGCGTCAATCAAGTCTTCCCTGAGCCAATTGAACAGGGTTTCCCGAACCCTGGCCGGAGTTGGGCGTAAACCCGGCAGAGCGGGAAAGTGCAGCTTTCGTCCCCGCCACTGGCCAGCGATGATGCGTACTTCATTTTTCATCGCCTGATTTTGATTGCCGCACGGCGCCGCCACCCACCAGAACAGTCTGAAAGCGGTTCAGGTCAATCCGGCGGCGGAAGGCGTCGGCAATCTCGGAAATGGTCACCTTTTCCACTTTTTCAGTGAAGGTATCCAGATAATCCAGGGGCAAATCATAAAAACCAATCATTGCCACATATTCCGCCAGCTTGCTGTTGCTGTCATAGCGCAGCACAAACCCACCGGTAATATTCTTCTTGGCAGCCTTGAGTTCTTCTATGGTGGGCCCTTTGGCCTGAAATTCGGCGATGGTTTTCCGCAAGACTTCAAGGGCCGGGTAAGCCTGGTCATTACGGGTTTGCAGCCCGGCCAAATAGGGGCCCTTCTCTTTCATGGGGGCAAAATAGCTATAGGCACTGTAGGCGAAGCCGCGCTTCTCCCGCACTTCCTTGACAATCCGGGACACGAAGCCGCCACCGCCCAGGGCGTAATTGCCCACATACAAGGGGAAATAATCAGGGTCCTTGCGCTTTAGCACCGGCATGCCGGTGTAAATGTGGGTCTGGGCGGAAGGGAATACTTTTCGCTGAATATCGGCTTTTTCCGGAACCGGCACTTCGGGAATGGCCGGCGCTGGCTCACCTTCAGGCAACCCACCCACCAATGCCTTGGCTATCTTTTTCGCTTCGGATTTATCCACCGCCCCGACTATCACCACCACAGCATTGGAAGCCACATAGTAGCGTTGGTGAAACTCGCGCAAATCTTGCCGCTGAATCGCTTGAACCGTCTCAATGGTGCCATCGCTCGGATGGGCGTAGGGGTAATTCCGGTAAATCGCTTCAAAAAACATCATACCGGCCAGCTCACCCGGGGATTCTTCCCGTTGTTTCAGTCCAAGCAAGAGGCGTTTCTTTTCCCGTTGAAAGTCCAAATGAGCGAAACGGGGTGATTTCAAAATCTCGGCGGCAGTTTCCAATGCGGTTTGTAGTTTGTCGGATTCAGTCAAGCTGCGCAAAGACAGCCAAGCGCTGTCCCGGGAGACGCCGGTGCCGAGTTGAGCGCCCACGCTCTCCAACCGCAAGGCGATCTCGTCTGCGTTCCATTCCCCAGCGCCGGTGTCCAGCAACGCGGATGTCAGGGTCGCCAGTCCATACTTTTCCCCATCCCAAGCGCTGCCAGCGGCAAACAAAACCCGGATATCCACCAGTGGCAACTGCGGGTTATGAACATAATAGACTTTCGCGCCCTGGGGCAATCGCCACTGTTCTATCTTCGGTCCCGCCCAACCGGAGAGCGGTATCACTATCAGCAGCAGTAACAGTATTTTGAGTGTTTTAACGAACATGGCCACCTCCCATCACCGGCGCGCTTGACGCTTTACCCGGTTCAATCGGCAGTGGCTCCAGATGACCCACGGTAAGATGATCCGCTATTAAATATTTACGGGCCACCTGTTGTACTTGCTCGGCGCTAATCTGTTTAATCCTGTCTACATATTCATCCATTCGTTGCCATCCCAATCCCACGGTTTCCAATAATCCCATCTGCATCGCCTGGTAAAACATGGAGTCCCTTTCGTAAATCGCCTCGGCGGTGACCTGGGTTTTGACCCGTTCCAGCTCCTCCGGGGTCACCAGGGTTTCCTGTAGTTCCTTCACTTCCTTGAGCAGGGCTTGCTCCAGTTCCTTTAAAGTATGTCCCTGAGAAGGCGTGCCATCCAATAAGAACAAGGTTTGAAGACGATCATAGAGGTCATAGCCGGCACCGGCACTCGCGGCAATCTGACTGCCACGAATCAAGCGCCTGGAAAGCCTGGCGCTGTTGCCGCCATCCAAGATGCCAGCCAGGACATTCAAGGCATAGGCCTGCCAACGCTGCTCTTCGGGGAGTGTCGCCAACACCGGCACTTTATAACCCATTATCAAATAAGGTAGCTTGGCGGGAAGACGCACGGTCAATCGCCTTTCCCCGTGCTGTTCTACTTCGGTACGTGGTTTCAAAGGCGCGATTTCGCTTGGTTTCAGTGGACCAAACCAGCGTTTTGCCAAGGCAAAGACCTTGGCCGGCTGCACATCGCCAACCACGACCAGCGTAGCGTTATTTGGCGCATACCATTGTTGATACCAGTCTTTCAAATCTCCCAGGGTCAGATGCTCGATATCGGCCGGCCAGCCAATCACGGGATTCTGATAAGGGCTATTGGTGTAGGCCACTGCCATGAAATGCTCGTGGGTCTTGGCGCGGGGTTGGTCGTCGGTACGCATGCGCCGCTCCTCGAGCACTACCTGTTTTTCCTTGTCAAATTCTTCTTTCTGCAAACGGAGATGACGCATCCGGTCGGCCTCCAGCTCAAAAGCGATAGGCAAACGGGACTTTTCCAAGCGCTCGAAGTAGGCCGTATAGTCATTGCCGGTAAAGGCGTTCTCGCGGCCGCCATTCTCGGCGATGATGCGGGAAAATTCCCCGGGCCCGTGCTTTTCCGTGCCCTTGAACATCATGTGTTCCAGCAAATGGGAGATACCGGTGATTCCGCCATACTCATAACTGGAACCCACTTTGTACCAAACCTGGGAAACCACCACCGGGGCCCGGTGATCCTCCTTGACAATCACCTTCAGGCCATTTTCCAACTGGGTTTGTTGCACCCGGCCAGCCGCAGCACAAGCAGCCATCGGCAATAACAGAGCAACAACCAACAGATACCGCGTCCAGGTGGTTATGAATTGAAATATTGACCTGCTGGTATGTTTTATCCTCATTCCTTATCCTCTATAAATTTTCCACCATTGACCTGTGGGTATTGGGTTCACGACTTGCCTATGAATTCAGCTCTGGTGCTAGGGTATTTCTTCCGTGATTACTTCAGAGTTTCCCAAGGGCGCAATCATACTTGAAGTCAGGGGATGCCTGTCAACTTGATAACCCCCTAAATCCCTATCAAATTAGTATAAAATGGCTTGCCTATTGTAAACGATTATTATGGAATCAATGAAAACCGAGCCGCAGAGTACCCCGCCATGGAAACTTTATCTCAACCTTTGCAAACCCAAGGTTGTCGCCCTGATCGTTTTTACCGCCGTGGTCGGGATGTTTTTATCGGTTCCGGGCATGGTGCCATGGCAACCCTTAATTTTTGGCACCCTTGGCATTGCGTTGGCAGCGGCATCGGCAGCCGCTTTCAATCACTACCTAGACCGCCAGGCGGATGCCGAAATGGCCCGCACCAGCGACCGGCCTCTCCCCCAAGGGCAATTGAGCCCTAAAAATGTATTAGTTTTCGCCAGCGTTCTTTGCGTTCTTTCCATGGTTATTTTGGTGGCGTGGGTCAATGAGTTAACCGCGGTTTTAACTTTTTTATCCCTGATTGGCTACGCAGTCATTTATACCCTTTATTTAAAACGGGCCACGCCTCAAAACATCGTCATTGGCGGCGCTGCCGGCGCGGTGCCTCCTATTTTGGGATCGTGCGCGGTGTTAAACAGCATCCATCCCAATGCGGTGTTGCTGTTTTTGATTATTTTCTTGTGGACGCCACCTCATTTCTGGGCCTTGGCCATTGCCAAAAAAGATGAATACGCCAAAGTGGATATTCCCATGCTCCCCGTCACTCACGGGGTGGAATTCACTGGCTTGCAAGTTTTACTCTATACCATTCTGCTTTTTGTCATCAGCTTGATACCCTATTTGGCCGGGATGAGCGGTTTAATCTATTTGGTAGCCGCGGTCATTCTCGGCGCCATTTTTCTTTATCTGGCGGCGAAACTCAAACAGCATCCCGACGATAAAAAACTGGCCATGAAGACTTTTGGCTATTCCATTTTCTACCTCACCAGTATTTTTATATTTCTGCTTCTAGATCACTATATTCGGATCTGACGCCACTAACGAAAAAAGGCCATCCCTCTGCGGCGATGGCCTTTCTGTCATCAAATTAAATGCAATACAAATTAAGCGGCTTCTTGCAACATGTAATTCTTCAGTTTCTTGAGCGCATTCTTTTCCAATTGGCGAATACGTTCTGCGGATACGTTATAGCGCCCTGCCAGTTCTTGCAAGGTAGCTTTTTTTTCGGTCAACCACCGAGATTCGAGAATATCGCGGCTACGCTCATCCAATTGTGCCAAGGCAAATTCAAGGCGCTTACTCTCCATGGCATCCCATTGGGATTCTTCCAGTTGCCTGGCAGGATCGTCACCGCTGCCACTTTCCAAAAAATAAACCGGCGCTAAAACCCGGCTTTCATCCGAATCATCAACGGTACCGTCAAACGCCACATCATGTCCGTTGAGCCGCTCTTCCATCTCTTGAACGGTATCCACTTTTACGCCCAAATCATCCGCGACTTTCTGCGCTTCAGATTTGTCCAGCCAATTGAGCTGCTTTTTGGCTTTGCGCAAATTGAAGAACAGTTTACGCTGGGCCTTGGTGGTGGCGATTTTAACAATTCGCCAATTTCTGAGAATAAACTCGTGAATCTCGGCTTTAATCCAATGCACGGCAAAGGAAATCAGGCGCACACCCATTTTAGGGTCGAACCGCTTCACCGCTTTCATTAGACCGATATTTCCCTCTTGAATCAAATCCGGCAGTGGCAATCCATAACCCAAATAATTTCTGGCTATCGGCACCACAAAACGCAAATTGCACAAGATCAACCGACGGGCCGCTTCAATGTCATTTTCTTCACGATATCTTTCCGCCAGGGCGCGTTCTTCTTCCGCAGTTAGGCGGGGAAATTTATTGACCGCAACGATGTACTCATTGACAGAACCGATGGATTGTCCAATTCCAGGTACTACCAGCGCCTTGCTCATGTGAACCCCCTTTTTATTGTGAATTTGAATGGCATCCAATTTAGCACTCTTTAAAAGAGAGTGCTAATAATTTTTTTAGTTCCCTCAAATCACAAAAAAATGTAACTACTCGTCCGTACTGGAAGAAGGCACCATGGGTGGTCTGTGGAGGAAGTGTCTTTGGCAAAGATGCCAAAGCAAAGCCTACAGGGGCGAGCCGGACCGAAAGTCCGGTGGACTTTCGCAGCCGGGCAAGCGCCCGAACAGGGAGGTTTGGGCAGGACTTTCTTGCAAAGCAGGATTGAGCAGCAAGAAAGTATCCACGGTATCTTCCGAAACAGACCACCCATAGGGGTCTAACAGTTGCATAATATGAAGCTTTGACTTGATTTTCATGGACGCAGCTTCCACAAAAATCGAGTCACCACCAACCACGCACCCATCATACTGATCAATACGGAAAAAACGAGTACAATCATGGACTCTTTGAAACTCAGAAATTGCAGCGAATATTGGCTTTGATACAAGTCCGACAACCTCGCCACGGGCCTGCTGAGTGCCTGGTACACTCCCAACGTCCCCAGCAAAGCCAGGATGCCACCAATCAAACCCAACCAAAAACCACTATAGAGAAATGGACGGCGAATAAAAGTATGAGTGGCGCCCAGGATTTTCATGATTTCTATCCGCGGGAGGCGATCTTGCAATTCAAGCCGGATGGTATTGCCGACAATGAGCACCACTCCCAAGCTCAGCAAAACACCGAGTAATAATGCCCCGCGCTGAGCCATGGAAATCAATGCCCGAAGCCGCATTAGCCATTGCATATCCCATTGGGCGAATTCTACATTTTCCAGGGCTTGCAATTCCGCCACCAAGGGTTGGATTTTCTCAGGATCGGCAAAGCCGGGCTTGGGAAGCACCTCTATGACAATCGGTAACGGGTTATCTTCTAGCGCCCCAATGGCTTCACCAAAACCACTACGCCTTTGAAATTCTTGCAAGGCTTCCTGCTTATCAATCAACTTAAGCTTGGTAATGGCAGGGTGGGAAGATAGCCGTTTTTCTAATTTTTGAGCCACATCCAGCCCTACCTGAGGATATAAATACAAGGAAATAGCATAGGTTTCATCAAAACTGCCACTCAAATCCTGTAGATTTTTCAAGGCGAGATAAAACGTTGCCGGCAGAATTAAAGAAATGGCGATGACAAGCAAGGTCATACCCGTCATCCAGGGACTGCGCCAGAGATCTCCCATGCTGGAGAACAGGGCGTGTCCATGCAGACGAAAATAATTTTGCAATTGACCCCGGAACCTGTTTTGCCTTGACCGGCTGGACCCAGCAGAACTGCCCGTCATGATTGCAATCGCCCTTTCTCCAAATGAACAACCCGGCCCGCAAAACGGGAGACTAGCGCTTCATCGTGACTGGCAATCAAAAAAGTAACACCAAGCTCATTAAATTGCCGGAACATCTGCATGATTTCAATAGACAAGTCGGGATCCAGATTGCCGGTGGGCTCATCGGCTAGGATAAGTGGCGGTCGGGTAACGATCGCCCGGGCAATTCCAACCCGTTGTTGTTCACCGCCGGACAGGGACATGGGGTTGCGTCTTTCAAATCCTGCCAGTCCCACCTTTCCCAAGGCCGCCCGGGTGCGCCGGGCAATTTCCCGGGAATCGAAGCCGGAAATTATCAGCGGCAAGGCGACATTATCGAATACGGTGCAATCGTGGAGCAGGCGGTAATCCTGGAATATCAAGCCGATCTTGCGCCGGAAATAGGGAATTTTCCTATCAGGCAAATGGACCAGGTTGCGTCCATTTAAAGAAATATTGCCGCGGCTCGGACGTTCTATCAGCGCCGCCAAACGCAGCAAGGTGCTTTTGCCGGCGCCGGAGTGGCCAGTGATAAAAACCATCTCCCCGCGCTCGACCCCAAAGCTCACGTGGCTAAGCGCGTCACCACTATCGGGATAATGTTTACAAACATCGTCGAACTGAAGCACGCCCGCTCAGTGCACCACCTTGGGTTGTTCGGAAAACAAGGCATCGACAAACGCCTGGGCATTAAATTCCTGTAAATCTTCCATCCCTTCCCCAATGCCGATAAAGCGGATTGGAATAGCGTAACGCTTGGCCAGGGCGAAGATAACGCCACCCTTGGCGGTGCCATCCAGCTTTGTCAAGGCAATGCCCGTGACACCCACGGCCTGATTGAATTGATCGGCCTGCGCCAAAGCGTTTTGCCCGGTAGTGGCATCCAGCACCAACAGTACCTCATGGGGAGCGGTGGGGTCCAGTTTCGCCAGGATGCGCTTGATTTTACTCAGCTCCTCCATGAGATTGGACTTGGTATGCAAGCGGCCCGCGGTATCGGCAATGAGCACGTCAATACCCCGCGCCTTGGCGGATTGCAATGCATCGTATACAACCGAAGCAGAATCCGCGCCCATATCCTGGGCAACCACCGGCACGCCGTTGCGTTCCCCCCAAACCTTCAACTGCTCCACCGCAGCGGCGCGGAATGTATCGCCGGCGGCCAGCATGACACTGAGCCCTTGCTGTTTCAGCCGGTGGGCCAGTTTGCCAATGGTCGTGGTCTTCCCCACGCCGTTAACGCCAACCACCAAAATGACAAAGGGCTTGCGGGTGAGATCGATTTCCAACGGTTTGCTGCAGGGTTGAAGAATTTCCTTGAGGGTGTCGCGCAGCGCTGCCATGACATCATCGTCATACCGGTCGCCCTCTTGGCGCAGTTTTTCCTGCAAACGGGAGACAATCTCCTGGGTTGCCTCGACACCCACATCGGCCATGAGAAGCTGGTTTTCAATTTCTTCCACCAGATCTTCATCCAGCGCGTGTTTTCCTAACGGCAAGCTGGCCAGAAAGCCCGTCAACCCTTGGCGGGTTTTACCCAGACCGGATTTCAATCGCTCAAACAGCGTCTCCGGCGGCGGAGGTTGAGGAATTTCAACGGCTGGCGGAACTTCAGGCGGCAGTCCGGCTTTTTCGGGAGGCGGTGTAATTTGTGCTTCTACCGCCTCTTGCGGCAGGGTAATGGATGCAGGAACATGACTCAAAAAGAAAGTGACTGCGGTGACCGTCATGAGTAACAGTGCCGCGACGATACTATGCGCCACCGCCAAAGGAACGGGCATTTGCTTGATTACCAAGGCCATCCCTAAGGTAATGACCACGAGTAATAGGAAATTGATCAACAGGCCTAATTTGCTTAAATGAGGCACCTTGGGATTGGAGCTGATGCTGATGCCGAGAAAAAATAACGCTAAAAAGGTGACCACCGCTCCCAACCGGTGAACCCAATGAATGGCCACCCGGGCGTTACTGTCTGGCAAAGCCCAGGCTTCAAGCCCTCCGCCCCAATATTGCCAGAAGCCAAATGCATTTTTGTAATCCGCCTCGGGCCACCATGATCCCTGGCAAGTGGGAAAATCCGGGCAGGCCAACCCGGCATAATTGGCGCTAACCCATCCGCCCAAGGCAATTTGGATGAATAATATCCAGAAACAAAAAGACCCATACCGTCTTAATCCTTTCAATGAATCTGGCGCCTTGATAAAGGAAGGAAAAGAGGCCAGGTAAATCCGCAAAGATGTCACGGCAATCAGCATTGCCAAAAGCAAATGGGCGATCACTATTTCCGGGCGCAAGTGGGCCGCGATCAACCCGCTGCCAACAGCCGCCTGAAGCCCATAAAGCAGCAACAGCAAGCCGCTCCACTTCAGGGCTTTTCCCCGCTCTTTCCGGGCAAAGGACAAGCCAAACAGCAACGCTACCGAAAACCCAAGCAGAAAAGCCAGGTAACGGTGACCCATTTGTGCCTTGGCCTTAACGGCATCGAAAATAACGCCGGGGAAAGCCCTTTGAGCCTCATCAGGCAACACATCGGGCACCCGCCATTGACCAAAGCAAGTAGGCCAATCAGGACAACTCAGCCCTGATCCTGTTGCCCTGACGTAGACTCCAGAGGCCAATACCAACAAAGCTAATAGAATAGTGAAAAGTGCGAGTTTTCTGTACCACATATTGTTATTTTCCGGGAAGGCCTTCAACCGATTCTGGATGCCCGAAGCAAGCGCCTCATATCGCGATATACTCCATAAGGGTCGAACCCAGAATCATACCACATCATCAGGTTACCCAAGGGGTCCATCAATATCAGCTGGTCTCCCCGCAAAGGGGTATGAATGACTTCTTTTTCCAGTTGCTTCAAAAAAGAAGACGGGACTTGCGCGAGGTAAAGGGTTTCATCTTTCGCGAGCATTTGTTTGATTTGTTTTGATAGATCCACATCCCGTGACCAGACTGCCAAACGCTTGACCCGAAAAAGATCTTTACTGAACAAAAGCAACAATTTTCTGGTATTGGCGATATTTTCCTTGCACGCCCTGTCACAGTCACCGGGAATGACATGAATCATCACCCAGCGCCCTTTAATTTGCTTCAGCGGGCTTACGCCTTGCAGGGACGCCGGTTTAAAAACGTCGTAATTGACCGGAATTGGCGGTGTAATCAAATTGCCTTGATTGCCCCGCTTGGTCAGCAAATCGGGATGGGAATAGAAATACCATGCCGCTACCATGGGAAGCGCCCCTACCGCGACAATCAACCAAAAAATCCAATTTTGGCCCTTCTCGGCGCTTTTTTCAGTCAAATTCATCTCCAGTTGTCTTGATTTCGTGCTCGTTTCAAGCCATGCCACACCCATAGTCCAAGCGCGATGACGGCAAAAGTAAACCATTGTAGTGCATAGGCGGTATGTCTTTCAGGCTTGATGTGAGACAACGCCCACTCTCGCACATAGCCCTCAGGGAGGGTCGGATCCATCAAAATTTGATAGGGTAATACCGGCTTCCCAAGCTTTTTGGAGACTACCTTCGGATCCAGCTGTTGAACTACCGCCGGCCAGGTTTCCGTAGGCACATCCATGCCCTTTAATGTCATGCCGTATTGTGGAAAATGATCGACAATCCCCCGCACGGTTACTGGATGGCGGGCAATTTCGATTCGGGGCAGTTGCCGCCGGTCGGGCGAAGCGGGTACCCAACCGCGGTTTACCAAGATCACTTGATTTCTTCCCTGTATTTCGAGCGGCGTTAAGACCTCATATCCCACCTTTCCTTGATGCATTCGGTAATCCAGTAGAAATTGATGATGGGGATCCCATTTACCGCTCACAATCACCGGCCGGTAACGCAACGAATCAATCGATAATTGGTTACCGTCAAGACGAATTTCGGCAGCTTGTGCTTGCCGTTCCCGCTGATCCAATAAGGCCTGTTTTTCTTCTGATCGACGTAACTGCCATAAGCCCAAAGTAAGGAACGAAGCAAGAGCCATCAAAGTCAAAATGGTAAGCAGCCATTGTGGTTTAAAATAGGCTGATATTTTCATCCCAATATTTTTACACCAACGATTCAAGGAAACTTATGCTAATTAAACTGCTCGTCATTGCAGCCTTTATCGGTATCGTTATCAGCCTGGGCTCAGCCCTTTACTATCTTCTCCACGATAAAAGCCGTTCTCCCCGTACCGTTAAAGCCCTGACCACACGTATCTCCCTTTCCATAGCATTGTTCTTTTTTCTTCTATTTGCCGCCAGCATGGGATGGATCAAACCCCATGGCCTCAACCCACATCAGCCCGCACAAAAAAAGGCGCTACCCAGTAGCGCCTTTCCGAACCAGAACCAACCTGTTCAGAGCCAGTAAACAAAAATAAACAGTCCCAGCCAAACCACGTCAACAAAATGCCAATACCACGCGGCAGCCTCAAAGGCAAAGTGATGCTTAGCATCAAAATGGCCTTGCAGCGCCCGAAGTAGCACCACCGTCAGAAAAATAGCGCCGATGGTCACATGCATGCCATGGAAACCGGTTAACATGAAAAAGGTCGAACCGTAAATCCCAGCACCCAAGGTCAATCCCATTTCCGTGTAGGCGTGATAATACTCATAAGCCTGCAAGCCTACGAACAAGAACCCTAATGCGATTGTGGCAATCAAGCCTTTGATCAATTGGGAGCGGTTATCTTTTAAAAGTCCCCAGTGGGCCCACGTCACTGTCGCGCCGCTGGTCAACAATATCAGCGTATTGAGCGCCGGAATGCCCCAAGCTTCCATCGGTTCAAATTCACCCCCTACATGGGCAGGACCATTGGTGGGCCATGCGGGAGAAAAATCAGGCCATAGAAATTGGCCGGTGTACTCGCCCACGCCTGTGGTTCCATCTCCCCCCAACCAGGGTACTGCGTACATCCGGACGTAAAACAACGAGCCAAAAAAGGCAGCGAAAAACATGACCTCTGAAGCGATAAACCAAATCATTCCCCAGCGGAACGATCTCTCCACTTGTTCATCGTAAATGCCGGAAAGCCCCTCTTTGATGACCTCGCCAAACCAACCAAACATCATGCCTACGATGGTAAGCGCCCCCAGCACCATAAAAAAACCACCAGCACTTACACCAATGAGCTTGGTCGCAAAACCCCCAAGCATAAGAAACAAGCCAATCGAACCAAAAATTGGCCATTTGGCTTGGTGAGGAATATAGTAAGAACCGCTTGCAGATGACATAATTCTCCCCTTCCTGAAATAATTTAGTTTTGTGATTTCTTCATTTTCGCTGTCACATCAAAAAGTGTATAGGACAGCGTCATATCGTGAACATTGTCTGGCAGTCTCGGCTCGACCACAAACCGAACCGGCATTTCCTTCTCTTCTCCAGGGCCAAACCATTGTTCGGTGAAGCAAAAACACTCGGTCTTTTTGAGGTACTCGCTGATGTACCCAGGATCAACACTATAGACGGCACGAATAACCCTGGGCTGATCCGTCAGATTCTTGGCACGAAAAATAACCGTGTGATATTCCCCCGGGTGTATTTTGATCTTTGCCTTCTCCGCTTCGAATAGGAAAGGCGCATTTCCATTGACCGAGGTAATCATTTCAAAGGAAACCTGGCGACTCAAATCCGGCTGGAAAACCAATGCATCGTCAGTTTTGACAGCGTCGGTAGTCACCTGATTGACACCGGCAATCTGGCAAAAAACGTTATAGAGGGGCACCAGCGCGAATCCAAACCCGAACATCCCGATGACAATTAAAAACATCCAAAGGGCCAGGCGGCTATTTTTTTGCTCCTGAATGGGTTGACTGCTCATCTATTGCCTCAACAAGTACAAAATGGACATGATATAGAAAAAAATCGCCAATAACCCCAATGCCAATGCTAGAAAAATATTCTTTTTTCGCTTTTCCATCGTTAGGAATCACCGCCGCCCTTTAAGAGGGTGTCGCAAAAGCCGACACCCTCCTTAACAGAGAGGCGACATGCACCTATAACCTTAATCTCTTTCCTTTATTTCGATGCCTTCAAAGGAATGGTGATAGGGTGGTGGCGAAGCAAGGTTCCACTCTAATCCGTGATCCTTAGCACCTTCCCAAACTTCTCCATCCACTTTTTCCCCTTCACCCCGGATAGCTTTCCAGACGATGTAACCCAATAACAATTGAGTAACGCCAAAGATAAAGCCACCCACCGAAGACAAAGCGTTGAATTCCGTAAATTGAACCGCATAGTCGGGAATCCGCCGGGGCATGCCGGCCAGTCCAACAAAATGCTGGGGCATGAATAACACATTCATAGAGATAAAAGACAGCCAGAAGTGCAACTTGCCCAGTTTTTCGTCGTACATGACGCCGGTCCATTTGGGCAGCCAATAGAACAACCCGGCAAAGATGCCGAAGACACCGCCACCAACTAACACGTAATGGAAATGGGCTACGATGAAATAGGAATCATGGTACTGAAAGTCGGCGGGTGCCTGGGACATCATGATCCCCGTAAAGCCGCCCAGCACGAACAAAACCAGAAATCCCAAGGCATTCAGCATTGGGGTTTCAAAGGTCATCGATCCCTTCCACATAGTAGCCAGCCAATTGAATACCTTCACCCCGGTGGGCACTGCAATCAGCATGGTGGCGTACATGAAGTAAAGCTCAGCAGCCACCGGCATTCCCACAGTGAATTGGTGATGGGCCCATACGATGAAGGACAGGAAAGCAATCACACAGGTGGCATATACCATTGAGTTATGCCCAAAAAGTTTCTTGCGGGAAAAGGTGGGAATCACCGCGGAAATGATACCGAAAGCAGGGAGAATAATAATGTAAACCTCGGGATGACCGAAAAACCAGAACAAATGCTGGTAAAGGACAGGATCTCCACCCCCTGCTGGATTAAAAAAGCTGGTGTCGAAAAACTTATCCGTCAACAACATGGTTACTGCGCCCGCAAACACTGGCATCACCAGAATCAGCAAAAATGCCGTCACCAGCCAGGTCCAGCAGAACATGGGCATCTTCATCATTGTCATGCCCGGCGCGCGCATATTGAAGATAGTGACAATGATATTAATAGCAGCCAAGATCGACGACATCCCCAACAGATGCACGGTAAAAATGGTGAATGGCAATGCATCACCCGTCTGCAATACCAATGGCGGATACAAGGTCCACCCAGCCGCAGCCGCGCCCCCCTCCATAAACAAAGTAGCCACCAACAAGGTTGCCGCGAAAGGCAACAACCAGAAACTCCAGTTGTTAAGCCTAGGCAACGCCATATCCGGTGCCCCGATCATCATTGGGATCATCCAGTTGGCAAATCCCGCGAAAGCGGGCATTACCGCGCCAAACACCATGATCAAGGCGTGCAGGGTGGTCATTTGGTTGAAAAAGTGGGGATCGACGAATTGCAATCCAGGCTCGAACAATTCCGCCCGGATAATCAACGCCATGGCGCCACCGACGATAAACATGATAAAGGCAAATGACAGGTATAACGTGCCAATGTCCTTGTGATTCGTCGTCGTTACCCAGCGCAACCACCCCTTGGCGGGACCATGTTCATGATGGGTATCGTGGGTATCAGCTACTGTTGCCATTTTCTTCGCACCTCACAACAAGTTTTATAAAATTCTGTCAACGAACGTCGGCAATGTCTTCGGGTTTCACCATATCTCCCGTGTCATTGCCAAAGGCATTACGCTCATAGGTAATTACCGCCGCCAGGTCTTCATCACTAATGTTTTTATCTTGACCATACCCAGGCATGGCACCTTTGCCTTCCAAGACAATCTCGATATGGGTATCGATATCCCCCTTGGCAATTTCACTGCCTGCAATCGCCGGAAAGGTGCCAGGAATGCCGGAGCCATCGGCTTGATGGCAGCTCACGCAATGGGTGTTATATACTTCCTTGCCCCGGGCCATTAATTGCTCCATGGTCCATTCGCCTTCTTGGGCGCCACCAGGGGCAGACTCGTGCTCTTGTTTCCATTGCGCCACCCAGGCCTCGTATTCCTCTTGTGGAACCGCCTTGACTACGATGGGCATAAAGCCGTGATCGCGGCCACAAAGCTCGGCACATTGACCGCGATAGATACCAGGCTTATCCACTTTCACCCAACCGGCGGTGACAAAACCGGGAATGGCATCTTTCTTCCAGCCAAAATCAGGGACCCACCAAGCGTGAATCACATCCGCCGCGGTGAATAGAAACCGCACTTTTTTGTTGGTGGGAATCACCAAAGGATTGTCTACTTCCAGCAGATAATTTTTGATGGTTGTGGGATCAACGCCCGACCCTAGTTGCCTGGCCCGATTGCTTTTCTCGTCCAGACTACTGAAGAATTTAATGCCGTTATCTAGATAGTCATAATGCCACTTCCATTGGTAACCAGTAACCTTAATTGTCATATCCGCGTTACTGGTGTCTTCTATTTTAATCAGGGCGGTCGTGGCCGGCACCGCCAAAGCAATCAAGATAAAGACCGGTATAATGGTCCAAATGAACTCGAGTTTGGCATTTTCGTGAAAAGTGGCGGGAACAGGATTTCTGGATTTTCGATGATGATAAATTGACCAGAACATCACCCCGAATACTACCACGCCAATTGCAACACAGATCCACAAGGCGAACATGTGGAATCCATAGACCGTCCGGCTGGTTTCCGTCACCCCAACGGGCAAATTAAGCTGATAATCGGCCCACGCCGCTTCGCCGCCCAGACTCAGCAACAACACAAAGATCAGCCGTTTGAGATTATGCAATATTGTCACGAAGCACTCCCCTCAAGTTTTCCAACCCATATTTAAAATAATTTTCTAACCCAAGAGTTTTTGTAACTCTTTTGCCAGGATTTGTTTTTCCTCTTCATTTAAAAAGGCACCAATTTCAACCTGCCTGCCATGGGAGCCTAGCAGCAAACGCGCCAGGCTGCCACGCACAGCAGGACTGGACCATTGGACACGCGCCCATGCCCTGAGAAATTCATACCGTTGCTGCGGATAAGAAGTCCCACGTTCTATTCTTATCGTATTATCGCTGATAGTGATGACCTCTCTGAAACCGCTGTTGCGCATACTACAGGCCAGCGCCCAGATGAGCAACAATAATTCCGCACCGGAAAATGGCAGCACTAACCACGCGCCCATCAGGGCAAAACCCGCCCCGATTCCTATCATCAGCACTGCCATCACGCTGATTAGCATTACCGCCCCTCTTATCGTCAACGACCCGTTGGGCCTTAATACGATAGTTTGGCAAAGGCCATTTTTACTTTTCTGCCAATCAACCATACCCAATATATTAGATTTTTAATATATTGTTATCAATGCTTGCCAAAGATATATGGCAAATAATTCTTTCAAATGTAACCGATTGATTGACTGCACGCAAGGCAAAATGCCGCCGGCCCTTTATAATAACGACAGTCAGGCAAACGCTTTTTTATCCAGCTCAAATTTTGACACATTTACGCCCATGCCCATAGATCACGACATAACTTGAGGAAATTTTCCCGTTCTTGGCAATTTCTTCATAATGGGCAATCATTTGCTGAAATTTTTGCTTTCCCGTCAAACCTCGGGGTCTTCCTGAGGTGACATTGTGGGCGCCGATTCCTTTAATTTCCCGTAAAACATGCAGCACCGAAGGATATTGCAAACGGATGTGTTGAACTTCCAATGATTGTATCTCGAAACCCGCCCGAATCATCGTTGCCGCAATATACTCTTTGGAAACAAACTGATTCACGTGGGTAAAGCCGTCAACGTTGGCCCAGGCTTGGCGAAGTTCTTTCAAGGTTCCCTCGCCAAATGTACTGAAGACCAGTTCACCCCCTGGCCGCAGCACTCTGGCAAATTCACTCATTGCATTGTCAGGATATAAGCACCACTGCAAAGCCAGATTAGACACAATGAGGCCCGCTATATTTGCCTGCAAAGGCAACGATTCCGCATCCCCCACTAAAAAACTTGGCCGCTGCCGCCATGCCTGAGATTGTGCTCGCTGTATCATGCCCTCGGCAATATCCACCAATAGCAAGGGGGGGCGGGGGTATCGCTGTTGCAAATATCGCCCGCAACGCCCAGTCCCAGCACCGATATCCATTATCCATCCAGTTGCCGTTGATCCGGGAAGATAGGACAACAGTTCTTCCCCAACCCTTCGCTGCAAACCGGCCAATTGCTCGTATTGATTGGCCGCCCGGCTGAAACTGCGCCGCATCAGGGACTTATCCCAACTCATGGCATCAATGCCCGGGTCATTTGTTCTGAGTGGGAGAGAAAAGGCACATGGCCGGTATTTTCTAAAACGAGGGGACAACAATTTGGGGTTAAAGCAGAGATTGACTGCACAACAGAAACCGGAACCAAAGGATCATTGTCTCCGGTCATGAAGGAAACGGGGCATTGGAGGATTGGCAATGTCCCGCGCCCGTCAATAGAGGCCAGCAACGCCAAACTCTGGAGCAATGTTTCTAATGACGGCGCAGGATACTGATTCCATAACACCTGCAGCTGCCTGATATGAGGTTTATTTCCCCCCACCATCGCAATAAAACGCCTGAGGGTAGCATTCGTATCTTCAATAAGTTCATTCCGAAACTGGTCAAACCAGCTTTGAGAAACCCCGGGCCAGTTCTGCTTGGCTATAAAACTGGGATTAGATGCCACCAATACTACACTGGATGTTAATTGTGGATATTGCCGGGCGAGTTCCAAGGCAATAAGCCCACCCAAAGACCAACCCAACCAGGTCACTTTTTCATTAGCCACTGACGTAGCCAGGCTTTCCACGATATTTTCCAGGCTTACCTTAGCCCAGGAAGGGCTTTTTCCGTGGCCTGGCAAATCGACAAGCGTCACCCGGAAGTTTTCACTCAAAGATTGCGCCCAACTTCGCCAAACGCCAGAATGCATGGCCCAGCCATGAATCATTACCAACCTGCGGCCGGAACCAAAAGTTTCATGAAACAGCAAATTCATGGCGATTTTTCCAGGTGACGGGGCAAAACCTGCTTCCGCAATTCAGATGCCATCCTCACAAGCTTCAGCCAGGGCTTCTAGCAACTGATCTACTTGTTTTTCCGAATGGGACGCGCTCAGCGTAATCCTCAAACGCGCTGTCCCCGCTGGCACCGTTGGAGGACGAATAGCAACCACCCAAAAGCCCCTTTCCCACAATTTTTGACTTGCTATCACAACCCTGTGGTTATCCGCTAGGATCACTGCCTGAATAGGTGTCTCGGATGGCAATAGATTTAATCCCAGGAATTGAGCCCCACGCCTAAACCGCTTGACCAGCACCTGAAGTTTCTCCCGCCGCCAGGTTTCTTCCCTTGCCAGTTTCAAGCTTTGCAATGCCGCCGAAGCCACTGAGGGCGGCAGGGCGGTAGTGTAAATGTAGGTTCTGGCCTTTTGAATCAATGTCTCGATTAAAGCCTCGCTGCCGGCCACAAAAGCGCCAAACACACCCAAGGCCTTGCCCAACGTCGCCATCAATACCGGGACGGCCTGCTGCGTCAGGGAAAACTGTTCCATCGTGCCTCCGCCTTGCTTCCCCAAAACCCCAAAGCCATGGGCATCATCCACCATCAACCAAGCATTTTTTTGCGCGGCGAGGCAAGCCAATTCGGGCAAAGGCGCAAGATCGCCATCCATACTGAATACGCCATCGGTAACAATCAATTGGCGCCTGTTGGAAGTCCCCAAAAGGGAAGCCACAGAATCCACATCGGCATGGGAATAACGGCGTAATCTTCCCCGTGAAAGCAGCCCGGCATCCAGCAATGAAGCATGATTCAGGCGATCTTCCAACACCAAATCTCCTTGCCCGATTAACGCGGCGATGACGCCGAGATTGGCTTGATAGCCTGTTGAAAACAACAGCGCCCTGTCACGGCCAGTGAATTCAGCCAGCGCCTCTTCCAATTCGTGATGGGGGCGCATGTGACCACACACCAGATGAGAAGCCCCGCTTCCTGCGCCATATTTTTCCAGGCCACGGCAAAATGCATCCCGCACGCTAGGGTGATTGGCCAAACCAAGATAATCATTACTGGAAAAATTGAGGCACCGACGGCCCTGGACTTGAATTTCTACCCCTTGCGGGCTATCGACGATATACCGACGGCGATATAAATCTTGTTGCTCACGGGCGCATAATTCCGCTCTCAGAACCTCGTCCAAATCCATTGCAATTAATGGCTTCCCGCGCTGGCAACCATTATTCCCAACCGCTCAAATAAGCGCTGATCAGCACTGCTCTCGGGATTGTCCGTGGTTAAAAGCTTCTCTCCATAAAACACTGAATTGGCGCCAGCCAAGAAACATAATGCTTGCATTTCATCGCTCATATCGGTGCGACCGGCGGACAAACGCACCCGGGATGCGGGCATCAAGATTCTGGCAACGGCAACGGTGCGGACGAATTCTAAAGGATCGAGGGGTTCCGTGCCCTGGAGTGGCGTGCCTTCCACCTGTACCAGTAAATTGATTGGCACGCTTTCCGGATGTTTTGGCAGATTAGCCAATTCCTGCAACAAACCGATCCGGTCTTCCCGGTTTTCGCCCATACCGACAATCCCGCCGCAACATACGGAAATGCCTGCATCCCGCACATGTCGCAAGGTTTCCAGACGGTCTTGGTAAGTCCGGGTACTGATAATTTGCGGATAGTATTCTGGCGAGGTATCGAGATTATGATTGTAATAATCCAAACCTGCTTGTTTCAGTCGTTGAGTTTGGGGTTGCGTCAGCATGCCGAGCGTCATGCAGGTTTCCAAACCCAGCGCCTTGACCGCAGAAATCATTTCCGCCACTTGCTCAATGTCCCGGTCTTTTGGCGCCCGCCAGGCCGCGCCCATGCAAAAGCGGGTCGAGCCTTTGGCTTTTGCGGCGCTAGCGGCCTCAACCACTTCGTCAATCGGCAACAGCCGTTCCCGCTCCAAGCCTGTTTCATACCGTCCACTTTGGGGACAATAAGCACAATCTTCCGGACAGCCCCCGGTTTTAATCGATAACAGCGTGCTCACCTGGATTTCATTGGGGTTGAAAAAAAGGCGATGCTGGGTTTGCGCCTGAAAAATCAGATCGTTAAAGGGAAGATCAAACAGCTCCCTGATTTCTTCTCGATGCCAATCGTTTCTCAATAAATCATCATTAGCCATATGCTGCGGGGAAGCTGCCATCATCATGCTCCTTCAATTTTTGATTACACTCATTGAAACGCTACAAACCAACGAGATAATAGAGCAATCCCGAGTGCTGTCAACCCGAACGCATGCCAAAGGTTAACAACTGGAAAGATATTATACTGGAACGGCTTTTTCCTCCGTGGTGCCTATTATGCGGCGATCCCGGCTGGAATCACTTGGACCTGTGCAAATCTTGCTATGAATCCCTGCCATGGATTTCCACAGGTTGCCGGCAATGCGGCCTGCCTGTTTCCAGGAAAGACGCATTGATATGTGGCGCCTGCCTCAAGAATCCGCCTTATTTCGATGAAACCGTCGCCCTTTGGCACTATCAAACACCGATACAAGCATTAATTTCCACCCTGAAATTTCGAGGAAAAATTCCTATTGGCCGGTTACTAGGCCGCATGATGGCTAATTCTTTGCGAGCACAGGAGGCAATACCAGAGGTGATTATTCCCGTTCCTTTGCATCCGATACGCTATCGCCAGCGCGGCTTTAATCAAGCGGCTGAAATCGCGCGGCCAATCGCTGCCATTTTGAATATTCCCATGAACATGAGGCTTTGCCACCGAGCCCTGCCTACCCAACCTCAAACCCATTTGAACGCCAAAGCCAGAAGGAAAAACATGAAGAAAGCATTTCAAGTCAAAGGCGTCTTGAAATACAAACACATCGCGATTGTTGATGATGTCATGACTACGGGCACAACCGCCAATGAACTTGCCAAAACTCTAAAACAGCACGGCGCAGAAAAGGTGGAAATCTGGGTCAGCGCCAGAGCGTAAGATCCCATTTCTCAAGTAATTATGTGAATTTGTGAAGGCTTTCACACCCATCCGGCCCCGCTTCGACCACACTTTACATTGTCTAAAACATTCCCAGAGGAAATACCATGTCTAACGTCGAAATCGTGTTGGTGGGCTCCATTGTTTTCACCATTATTGCCAGCGTGGGTTATTGCTGGTTTCACTTTAAAAAATATGTTTCCAGCCATGATGAAGCTCAGCCGGAATCTACTTGAACATCAAAACTAATCCTTTTGGAAGTGCTGTATCATTTATCGGTAAATTCTCAGAGCACATGAAACGAAAAAATGTGATTTTCTATATGTCAAAATCCATTTCGTCAAGGAATGGGTTTTAACAGCACATCCTTTCTGAGCCAAAAATCTCCGACCAAATTAGAGATTTCTTATTAGCCAAGGACGGCTTTACTTACATCAAAAAATTTCCTCCTTTTTCCACCTGCTCTTCTTGCTTTCGTTATACTTCCTAGTTCCTTAAATTCATGTTCTTCGATGCTTCAACTCATTTTGGCACTTGTACTTATACTGGCGGGACTCGTAGGCCTGGGGCTAATGATTGGAAAACGCCTTCCTAAAACCCATGTAGCCGCCAGCCGTATTCGGCTAAAAGCCAAACCAGAGGAAGTCTGGAAAATCCTTCTGAATTTTGAAAATTATCCCAGTTGGAGAATGGGATTGGAGCGCGTGGAAATCGTGCAAGACCAGGAGGGGCTTCCAACATGGATAGAAGTTTGCTCGGAAGCAAGTAAAATTCCCTTCAGAGTCGTAGAGGCAGTCTCGCCAAAATATTTGGTGACGGAATTGGCTAAGGACGATATACCCTTATCCGGACGATGGACCTACCAATTAAAAGAAATCGACGGGGGAACCGAGCTGACAATTATTACCAATGATCGGATTTTTCACCCACTACTGCGATTTTTTTTACGCTTCTTCGTCCCCTTGCATGCTGCCATGGATGTTTACCTGATGGAGCTAGCGTTAAAATTAGGACAATCGCCTAAAATAGAGCACTTGCAAGTCAAGTATCAACAAGATTCTAGCTATTCCGTCGGATAATCCTTTTTTTTACAGATATAAAAAATGGGGTGCACCCAGAAATATTTCAGTGTGCACCCCTTTCCCCCTTGACACCTGATTAAATAAAAGCTTTAAACTTAAATGGCATAGTTAGTTTACGCCTTTTTCATTAAGGAAAGGACCGTAATCCTTATCAATTTTGGGAATATGATTCACCAACCAGTCTTTGACGAATTGGGTCGTTTCAGGTGTCACTTCCGCCCCGCCGGCGTGAAATTTCTTTTGCAGATCGGCACAAGTGGCCACCAGCTTATCGTGGGCATCTTTATGGGCAGCAAAATTGGGATACCCATGCTGCTGCATCAGATCCTCTTCGGTCTTGAAATGATCCACCACCACATTAATCAATTCATCTAGAATCGAGCCCGTAGCAGCCCTATCTCCAGCCTTAACTGCGTCATCCAATTGATTGAGCAAGCTAAAGATATTTTGATGTTGCTCATCCGCTACGCTGATACTGGTGCCAAATTCTTCAGCAGTCCATGTAATTAACGCCATTACTTCTCCTCCCATTGTTAATTGTTACGTTAGGGAAGGAATAATTTAATCGCATAACACATCAATTTTTTTGATCTAGATCAATAACTAGCCTTATATCAATCAAAGTACGGCGGATTCAATATCCAGGCACCGTAAGTGATTGACCGTTGTGCTGCGGACCCAATGCAAGAATATAAGGGAATGCCCGTTTGGCCCATGTATCAGGGCCGGGATAATGGGCAGCCATGTCGCCAAAACAACTATCGAGCATGTCAGTATGGATAATTCCGGGGTTCAATGCTACCGCTGCCATACCCGATGGCAATTCCTGGGCCAGGGATTGGGTCAACCCTTCAATGGCCCATTTGCTAGTGCAGTAGGGGGCAACTTCTGGCGAAACAGAACGTCCCCAGCCGGAACTGAAATTGACAATCACACCTTGGCGCCGCTGTAACATAGCAGGCAGGAAGTTTTTAATGATGTAAAAAGCGCCTTTAATATTGACATCTATCAATCGACTAAATTCTTCCTCGGGCACCTGCCACAAAGGGGCATTGGCATTTATCAAAGCGGCGTTGTTAATTATAAAGTCGGGACAATCGCCACTGGACAGGCAATCCCTGGCCCAATCCGCAACCGCTCCAGCATCGGCCACATCCACTCTGTCAAACTTGCCCTGTGGACATAGGGATCGTAGTTCGTTGATAATTTTGGCATTCCTTCCACAGCCCCAGATTCGATGCCCATGCTGCATTGCTTCCTCGGCCAAGGCCCTGCCAAGTCCGCGGGTAACCCCTGTAACCAGTAGTATTTTTGTAATCACGCTGATTTCCTGTTTTTCTCGGAAATTGGATAATGGTTGGCATTGATTTTCAGGATTTTAACCGTGCCACAGATCTCCCCCAAGCTCTCTTGGGCACTTTATGATTTTGCTAATTCTGCTTTCGCCACAACAGTAATGGCGGGGTTTTTCCCATTATTTTTCAAAAAAGTTTGGCACGGAGGGGAAGTGAGTGAAAGCACATTCCAATTAGGTTTGGCCAATGCAGCAACCAGTGCCTTGATTCTGTTTACCGCACCACTATTGGGCGCCATTGCTGATCTCTCCGGACTGCATAAAACACTGCTGACCTTTTTTGCCCTGTTGGGCATGGTGGCCACTGGTTTTCTAGCCGTTCTGGCGCCTGGCATGGCAATTCCGGCCCTTTTGCTATACAGTCTGGGACTGATCGGATTCTCAGGCGCCAATATCTTTTATGACGCATTATTGGTGACAGTTGCGGAAAAATCGGACTATGAAAAAGTGTCCAGCTTGGGCTTTGGGTTGGGCTATTTGGGCGGTGGGTTGTTATTTAGTCTAAATGTTTGGATGACATTGAGCCCCGAAACTTTTGGATTGGAAAACGCCGAGGCAGCCGTTAGGTGGACTTTTGCCAGTGTAGCGTTATGGTGGCTGGTGTTTTCCCTGCCTTTGTTTTTTGGCGTTCGAGAACCTATCCGCCTCCAGCCTAGGAAGAACTTGATAAAACACGGGTGGCGTCAAGTCATTCAAACCTTGAGACATATTCGCCAGCACCGCCCTGCCTTGCTCTTTCTGATAGCCTATTGGTTTTACATCGACGGCGTGGATACTATTGTGCGCATGGCCACCGACTATGGCATGGCAATTGGCCTTGACTGGCAGGATCTGATCAAAGCTCTACTGCTGGTGCAATTCATCGGTTTTCCCGCAACCATTGGTTTTGGTTGGATTGGCGCCAAAATAGGGGCAAAGCGGGCAATTTTCCTCGGACTTGCCATTTATATCGGCGTAATTTTGTTTGCCGCTTCCCTGGATTCAGCCAAGGAATTCTATGCTCTGGCGGCCATCATTGGGCTGGTGCAAGGGGGCGTGCAAGCGTTAAGCCGTGCCTATTACGCCCATTTGATTCCCAAACAATATGCGGCGGAATTTTTTGGTTTCTACAATATGCTGGGGAAGTTCGCGGCGGTCATCGGACCCTTTTTGGTCGGCGTTACCAGCTTATGGTTTGACAATCCGAGAGTCGGGATTGTCAGCATATTGATTTTATTTTTGATTGGCGCCGCTTTGTTGTTAAAAGTCCCCAATCCAGCCGAAGAACAATAACCAAGTGAATACTAACCAAACCACCAGACCAAGACGCCGTAACGCAACCCCTTGCCGAGGGCGATCAAGGCCATGCCAGGCAGCATACGCATTTTAAGCCACCCCGCCGCCAGACACAGTCCATCACCCACCACTGGCAACCAGGAAAATAAAAGTGCGAACATGCCATAGCGCCGCAGCCAACTCAAGGCCCGCCGCGAACTCGATGATTTGAACTTTGGATTCAACGGCCATCCTTTGCTCGCCAACCAACCTAGCCCCCAGGTAGTCAAAGCGCCCAACGTATTCCCCAAGGTCGCGCTAGCCCATAGCCAACCCGGGGCAATTTGAGAATTGGTCAGCATCCAAGCTAGCAAGACTTCCGATCCTCCGGGCGCCACGGTGGAAGAAATGAATGCACTGGCAAACAAACTGCCCAGTTCTAACAATGCATCGGCCATACAAAAAAGCCCTCAAAATGAGGGCTTGCGTTGCAATGCGATAGGGTTCGCATCAGGTTTTTTTCGGGGAGCGAATCATTGCAATCAGCGCCGAAACTAAATCAATCAAATAGCAAACCAACTCCATAATCCGGTCAAAGAAATAGGCGCTGACTTCCTTGCCGCTCATGCCAAATACCCGCTCCCCCAGGAAGCGGAAAAAATAGGGGGCTCCAAGAATCGCGGCCACGAACCCCAGTACCAGCATCCCTGAAAAAATCGAAGACCGGCCATTGGCAATCGCATCTTGAATCGAGGAAACCACTAGACGCCCAAAACCTTGAGATGAATAATCGTCCTTGACCAAAGGATCAGAAATCCCCGGGATACCCGGCAGCACACCGCTGCCTTTACCAACAATCAACTGAGCTTTCATGCCCTTTTCAGTGTGCTGGGCGATATCGCAATGCACCAAATAGGTCTTATGCTCCTTGGGAACAATGAAGGTGCCGGTCACATCGCCGGGGCCTGTCACTTCGATATGGAACATTTCGATGGGGTACAGATCCTCAGGCAACCCGTGGAGCATCCATTGATGACGGACATTGTCATCGTTGACTAACGTCACCGTCACCCGGGCGCACGGTTTTACCCGCCATTCGTGTTGACTATAACCAAAAATCGTACCGGGATAGTCCTTGGCATATTTGTGTCCGGCATGCACCGTGATTTTTACGTCTTCAGAAATTTTCCGGCAACCGTCGGGCAGTTTATCGGTATTTTGTCCCATCACCATGCGGCCGCTCATATCCATGAGCATTTTTCCGCCGCCATGATTCATCATGGGCATTTCGGCAGCAACCGCCCATTGGCCAACCAGGATCCAAAGACCAATGAATACCTTGAAACAATCTTTCATCGCTCCCCCAATCATCTTTTTAAATTTGGCCAATATCTCAGCAGCACTTGCTGGGCCCGCTTGCTGTTGGTGAACAAAATATAGGCCAAAAGACCCAACAACATACCAATGATGAGGTTTTTGACAGGACTTTTGGATGGCTTGATAGTGGTTTTAGCCGCCGCCTGCGCACCTTCGGCACCTTCCGACTCTACGTATCCAGGATCCCCTAGGCTATTCCACTCATCAATCCCCTGCCACACCGGTAATTGGCGCTGGTAGAAGGCCTTGGTGAAATACTGGCTGATGTCAATCCCCTGAATGCGGGGAACGTCATTGGGGTCCAAAAAGGATTTATAGACAATCGCACTGATATTGCCGCCGGGGTTCATGCCATCGCTGGTAATGCCCCGTTCAACGTGGTCGTGAAATACCCAAATCCCCGGCCCGTAATTATGCAAGCCATCATTGGTGGTATTGAGTTTTAGGTCCACTCGCTGGGCCGGGGCCAAATCAAAAATATCCCGGGTAATCTGTGCTGATGGATTGTGTTCGATGCCATCGTAATGAGTAATGGTCGCCTTGTGGCCATGGGTATGCACCGCCAGCAATTCACCTTGGGCATTCAGTATCCGTATTTTGACATCTTGATTTGGTTCCACAACGATCAGCGATTCCCGCAAGGTGTAAGGGAAAGCCCGGCCATTGAGGAGAAAATAATCTTCGCTGGCATCGGTCAGGTCATATTCCCGGTTCATGCGCCTGGCAATGAGGCGTGGATCGTTGGCGGACTGGACAATGCTATGCAGTTCCTTATCCACTGCCTGGTAGTGCAGGTCATATTCCTGATCAAACTTTGACTTTACCGCCTTCGAGGGGTGGCGCACCTTGCCTGCGCCAATATTAAAAGTCTGCACCCAGTTATTACGGCGGTTCTCTTCCACCACAAACATGCCAATCAAACCCATGGCCAGATGGGTATGGGTTTGCACGTGGCAGTGGTAAATCATGGTACCGGGCTGACGCGGGGTTATATCATAGACCCGCTGCCCGCCTGGCAATACGAAATCTTCACTGGTCTGAGGCACGCCATCGTTTCCCTCGCCTTTGCCATCGACAAACGGATGATCAACGCCATGCAAATGAATGGTATGGGGAAAATAATGAGTATTTTCCAACACGATTTTGACCGTATCTCCTTGCTCCACCCGAATCACTGGCGAGGGGGTGCGCAATAACGGATTGGCCTCTGTGCTGTGCTCATCCTTGGTGGCCATGCCCCGGGTTTTGGGCGCGAATACCCAAAACGCAGGCCGAATTCCAGGCGCCACGTCAAAAGTATACACCGGATCTGTGGTATCAGGGGAAGCGCCGTTGATCTCGGCCACTTCCAATTTAATGATGATTTCATCCGGATCGCCATCGCCGTCGCGGTCATTTTTTTTGATCACCGAATCGGCGGCTAGCCGGGTCTTCATCAGGGTAGGCATGGACACATTGTTGGTACCCTTGACGAAGGTTGCGATATCATAGGGATTATCCGGATTACAAACCCGCTCCTCCTGGATTTCAATACCGTCAACAGTCTGAGCATCACGCCACTTTACTGGCGTTCCCTCAGGGCAAAACGCTTCCGCCTCCCCACGATCTACTTTTATTGAAGAAGGCGGCGGCGTGTAGGCCGCCGCGGATACAGATGAAAAAACAAGCGCCATGATGGAAACTGAAGCGCTTAGAAAAAACATTTTCATCGATTTTTTCCTGCAATGATTTTTTGTCATTAAAATTTTGCTAGTTTACCAAACAGCGAGTCCACCCGCCGGCGAAATCCCGCGCTGGAAAGGTAAAAAATATATAACGCCCCCAATACCAAGACAGTGGCGACGATGATAATACGCGTGTTTACTTTTTCCGCCACGCCGACAAGCAAAGGAATGTGCTCATCTACCTCTTCAACACCTGCCTTTAACTTGATATGAATATCGTATTTTCCGGGTTCCTTAAAGTCGACAACTGTATTGAAGTTCCCCGTCTTAAGCTTTTCGGGCGGCTGATAGAATAAGCGCTCGCCGTCACTTTCCCGGGTAACCTCAAACTCGACTTCTATCCCTCTCAGTGCCCTGGATTCATAATCAATAACCAAATTGGTCGGGCCTAAAGAGGGTAGTCGGGTGCAATACTCCTTATCACCTGTCACCTGAGGCTGGTATGCAGTAAATCTCACCACGTAGTTGCCTACTTTCAGACGGCAGGCGGTGCCTTCAACACCACTTCCACCGCCATGCGCCATCGCCAATGGCGGTACAATACTCAGGAAAAGGGTAAATAATAATCGAGTGATCTTGCGCATAACTCCTCCACTCTTTGCTGTATCTCATTCTATTTCCCGCTTTTACAGCGGGTTCATTGGCAGTCAGGATAGACGCCAATTAGGACTTTAACACAGCGTCCCGAGAGAAAAAAAGATAACAGCCACATCTCAATAGCGCCGCTAAAATCACAAATTTCTACGAAATTCTCTGACCAGGAAGGGCTGCATAATTTTGGTTGCAGCCTGCAAAACCACTCGTTTTATAAAGGTAAGGCTGGACAGAAATGGAATGACCACTTCATCTCCAGCCTTAACCAACTTTCATGGCAATCTTTGTTTAAAAATACTAGAAGCCTTTCAATTTACCCAAAACCTTATCGACTTGCTGTTTAAATCCAGCGCTGGTTAGATAAAGAATATAAAGTAACGCAAACAACACCGTACCACCGACTAGCACTGTCCGGAATTGCGCGCCGCTGTCATAACCGACTTTGATGGGAAAGTGGGTCTCACCCACTTCCTTTCCGTCCGCATCTACCATTTTCAAATGCAACTCGTACATACCTTTTTGATCAAAATCAACAACGGTATCGAGCACGCCGCTTCTGATCTTCTTTGGGGGAATTTCAGCCAAGACCTTGCCATCCGATGAACGGACCACTTCCACACCCACCATCATTTCCTTGATTCTTTGGTCAACTATTCTTTTCTTTCCTACAGAGGTAGAACCTTCCTTGGCTTCGTAATCCAACACCAAGTTGGTTCTTCCTAGACCCGGAATATCGGTACAGTACTTTTTATCTCCGGTCAGATGGGGCTGATAGGCGGAAAACATGAAAGTGAAATCTTCTAAATCCACGCGGCATGACGAACCCATGCCACCGCCTCCGCCACCATCGGCAAATGCCAGTGATGAAATCAAACACAAAACCGGAATACTGAAAAAACTGATGAATTTACGCATGACTCCTCCCATACTGTCTGTTTTGTTCGCTTATTGGGTTCCTATATTGTGCCAGATAAGATACAACAATTGGAACCTTTGAGCACTTTAACACAACCTTATATATAAGATAAATCTTATATCTCAGGAATCCCCAAAGATGAACGTAACGGGCTGGTTAAGTAAGACAGAATACAGGGTAGGAAAAGAGGAAGTGGCTACGGGTGGACTTGAACCACCGACCCCAGCATTATGAGTGCTGTGCTCTAACCAGCTGAGCTACGTAGCCATTGGAAAGGGTGGTAATTATGAGACTTTTTTAAAAAAAGTCAACACTCAACTTTTTATATTTTACCACCTATCACATCTGATGATGGGGTGCGGTAAAGGCTATCAATGGCTAAAAAGGCTGGCCTCTCCAACCTAAATCCAAGGGCTGATTTCGGCCCGGCGCCCCTCCTTGCCCCTCGACAAAAGCAAATTGCCAGAGGGTAAGCCTTCCTATTTGTTACACTCCTCACTTGTGTTTGCCATGGGGTTTATCTAAGCTCTCATTAGTTTTTATCAATAGCGGAAAAAATGATGATAGAAGGGTTTATTGGGCGGGTTCCCGTGTATGACCGGAACTTAGAACTGTTTGCCTATGAACTGAGACCTTGCAGCACCGATATTTCCAATGCCTATAAACGGGACGAACTCATCAAGCAAGCTTGGGAATCAGTACGTTTAGAGCAAATTACCGGTGGGAGGAAAGGCATTATCAACTTACCTGCGGTAATGTTACCCGAAATTTCCCATCTTCCCTGGCCTAAAGATCAAATCATTGTCACGCTGACGGAAAATGACCTAAGCGCCATTCCCACAGACAAGCTGGCAACCCTCGCCAAAGAAGGGTTAATGATCGCAATCAATAGCAATCGATTTGACCCAGGCCTTGTTTCTCAACATAACCCCGCGAAATTCTGGTGCTTGAATGCTGACGAAGATTTATCTGAACTTGAACTATTCGCTAAAAGCTTACATCAACAAGGCTTTAAACTGCTCGCCCGGAATATCGAAACCCGAGAACAATACGATGCCTTGTTCGAAGCCCAGGTGGATTATTTTCAAGGGCGGTATTTTGAGCGCCCCCGAATGATTCACGGTACCCAGATTCCAGCTAACCGGCTTGCCATTCTGCAATTGATCGCCCGTCTCCAAGATCCCGACATTACCATTGATGAAGTCGAATCCCTGGTTCATCAGGATATGACGTTGAGTTACAAACTTTTACGTATGATCAACGCTGCCTTTTTTGGTCTACCCAACAAAGTAGAATCTATTCGCCGGGCAGTGGTTTTCTTAGGACTACAACGGATCAAGCATTGGGCCATTGTGATTGTGGTAAACGCGATCGATTATAAACCCCGGGAGCTACTTATTTCCGCAGTAGTGCGAGCTCGCACTTGCGAGCAAATGGCCGCCAGCCTTAAGCGACGGGATTTGGAGCAGTGCTATATCGCAGGACTTTTCTCACTACTCGATGCCATCATGGATGCTCCCATCGAAGAAATTTTAAAACACCTGAATCTGGCCCAAGACATCAATGACGCCTTGCTTTACGGGACAGGCCCAATCGGGGAAATTTTGCAATCTACCCTGGCCCTGGAACAAGGACTTTGTAATAAAATTCCTGTTCGAGACTTGGACTTGCAATCGGCAATGCATATCTATTTGGAAACCATTGCCTGGGCAGAAGAAATCAGAAAGCAACTACAACAAGCCGCATAAAACCAACAACCGTTTAGGAGTTTACCCATGGGAGAGTTATATTTGCTGTCCGCCACCCGAATTCTGGAACGCACCATGCCTGTCATGACCCGCCGGCTGCTGGTCTATGGCGTGATTACCCTAGGCTGGATTCTGGCTATCCTGATGGGCGCAGGCACATTTTTTGGCCTGGCCTCTTTCGGAGACAATCCAGGTTTTTGGGGGCAAATGGGCGCTTTTCTGGGGCTTGGCGCCAGTGCTTATGCCATTTACCGCGCCCGGCAATGGTTGTTTTATCATTGTAAGCTTCCCCACCTGGCAGCCATGGTCAGGAAAATCTGCAATCTGGAATTACCGCCGGGAAAAGCTCAACTTCCATACTTGCAAGAGCTCATTCAACCCCTATTTCCAAATCTACAGGAAACGCTTGCGTATTATCGGAAAATCCACCAAGTGGTCACGGAAGCCATTATAAAACATTCGAATTTATCAAAAAAAATTAACGCTTTGCCCAAGCCCATAGCGCAAACCCTCCAACAAGGACTGCCTTACCTATTGTTCGGTTACTACGATCAAGCAATTTTGGCTTTTGCCTTCAAAGAAGGCCGACTTTCTGCTTGCCGGGAGGGCGCTAGCGTCTTCGTTGCCAACCAGAAAGCGGTACTAACCTTTTCTATTATTTTATTGACTTTTTTATCGGCCTTTTTTTTAATCGCCTTTTGGTTGTTTTTGAAAGTCGTCTTATGGGTTGACACTGCCGTTCCGGCCGATTTCGGCATTTGGAATGTCATCTTTGCCTTGATTCTATCCGGCTGGATCAAAGCCGCCTTTCTTGACCCCATCATTACTACTGCAACCACGATGAAGTTATTCGATTTAGCGGAAAAACAAAAACTTTCCCAAGAAGTAATGGAAAAGCTCAGCCAGGAATATCCCTCGCTTTCAGCACTGGAAAATGACTAAACCATCTGGTTGTTGCTTGGTCTAATTGCTGTTTCAAATGGCGCCGGGGTCTACCATTTAACTTATGAAACAAAAGGTAATCCGAAACACGGTACGGGCCAGGATTCCCACAGAATATGGGGAATTCATGCTGCATTATTACGAAAACGATATCGATCATAAAGAGCACCTGGCCCTGGTTCATGGAGAAGTTTCAAGTCAGGCGGAGGTACCGGTTCGCGTCCATTCTGAATGTCTGACAGGGGATGTATTCGGCTCCCATCGTTGTGATTGCGGCGAGCAACTGGACGAAGCATTGCGGATTATTGGCCAATCCCAATGCGGCGTATTGATTTACTTGCGCCAAGAAGGCCGTGGAATTGGCCTGTTCAAAAAACTGCAAGCTTACAATCTCCAGGACCAGGGCCTGGATACCGTGGATGCTAATTTAAAGCTGGGCCATCAGGCCGATGAACGAGACTACCGAATCGCGGCTTTGATTTTGCAGGATTTAGGAGTCAAATCGGTACAGCTTATTACCAACAACCCCAAAAAAATCAAAGATCTGGAAAAATACGGCATTGATATCACTAGGCGCATCCCCATTGAAGTGGGCCATACCCATGAGAACCTGAGTTACTTAAAAACCAAAGCGGAAAAAATGGCCCATTTCCTGCTATTGGGGAAGAACAAGTCTCAGAAATAATCAAGCATAGCAAGTCTACTTATTCTGCCGCTTGCCACCTATCAGTTCCGCAGAGGAGGCGGGGAAGGGGCTGTGGGCAGCCATGGATGGCCACTCCTGGCCTAAATTCATGGACGTATTTCGGTCCGGCAGCCCCTTCCCCGCCTCCGAAAAAGCAAATTGATAGGTGGTGAGATTCTGCCGTCAGTTGACCTCATCCCTTAGCTACTCTTAAACTGGCTTGGAATGTTCCAAAGCCATACCCGCAATTGAGAACATCTTTAGTCAAGACACAGGGGGACGACTGATGAAACTGCCTAAAACAAAATTCGTTTTCCTATGCTATGCATTATTGCTCGTTTCGCCCATCTCAGGCCTAGCAATTCCTTATTCCGGCGTGACAATATTCGGGGATAGCCTCTCCGATAATGGCAATGTTTCCATACTCTTAGGGGGCGCAACCACTCCGCTTCCCATACCAGGCAACGATTTTATCCCCAGCGAGCCCTACAACCGCCCTGCTCCTTTATTAGCCGCCCTCAGTAACGGCCCCATTTGGGCCGAGCACTTGGCCAACAAATTAGGGCTTGGATTGAAACCCAGCTTGCTGGGGGGTAGTAATTACGCCTTTGGCGGTGCCCGCCTGGCTGGGAACGGCACCGTTCCACCCAGTGTACGGGATCAGGTAAATACCTTTCTCGGTGCCATTGACGCCACCCCCGGCCCGGATGCGCCAAAAGACTCACTCTATGTCGTGTGGGGAGGCGGCAATGATGCGCGTGACGCCGTTGCCGCGGTATTGACCACAGGTGATCCTAACGCCGCAGACGGATTTGTAACCGGTTTTATCAACGATTTGACCTGGATTATGGATAGCCTTGCCAGCGAAGGCGTCCAGCAAGTATTAGTACCGAATATTCCTGACTTAGGGCTAACGCCGGCTATTCAATCCATTGGCTCACAAGCCGCTGCCACCGCAACCAGCATTAGCCAGTTATTCAACAACCAAGCAAATAACTTGCTGAAGTCACTGTCTGGCACGCTCGGTCTGGATATTATTGCACTGGATGTATTCGGGTTGATCAACCAGGCTGCCGCAAACCCTGCCAAATTTGGCCTGACCAATGTCACTGACGCCTGCGCCGCCGATCCTAACTGTATTGCCGATCCATCCGGCTATTTATTTTGGGATGGTATCCATCCCACAACCGCCACCCATGCGATTATCGGCGAAGCTGCCTTGCGCGTGTTACCAAAAACGGCAGGGGTGCCCGAACCTGCGACCTGGTTGCTTTTTCTGATTGGATTGTTTTGCAGCAAAGGCCTTTCAGGCCAGCGCAAGCATTCGGTCTAACGCCAATTTGGCAAAGCGGGCATCGTCTTCCGGCACCTTGATCTGGTTGACGATATTGCCTTGTACCAGATTTTCCAGCACCCAGGCCAAATGTTGGGGATCGGTGCGGAACATGGTAGAGCACATGCATACCATGGGGGACATGAAATGTACGTCTACCCCTTTGGGCTTCATTTCCTGGCGTAGGCGGTTCACCAAGTTCAATTCGGTACCTACCAGCCAACGGGCGCCAGGTTCCGCCTGGCGGACGGTTTTCAAGATGGTTTCCGTGGAACCCAGATAATGGCTTTTTTGACAAACTTCATAGCGGCACTCGGGGTGCGAAATCACTTTAGTTTCAGGATAACGTTCCAGAAACTGATCGATATGCTCGGGACGGAACATCTGATGGACGGAGCAATAGCCGTGCCACAATATCATTTTGGCGTTTTGAATCTGCTCTTCAGCCAATCCGCCTAGGGGCTTGCCCGGCTCCCAGACCACCATTTCCTCGAGGGGAATTCCCATTTGCACGCCGGTGTTGCGGCCGAGATGTTGGTCCGGGAAGAACAGCACTTTTTCCCGTTGCGCAAAAGCCCAGTCGAGAATCTGGCCCGCATTGCTTGAAGTGCAAACAATTCCGCCGTGACGGCCGCAAAAGGCCTTCAAATCCGCGGCGGAATTGATATAGGTAATGGGCGTCACCGCTGATTCCACGTCGAGGACGGTTTTAAGTTCCTGCCAACAGTGCGCTACTTTGGATAGGTTCGCCATATCGGCCATGGAGCAGCCGGCCGCCAAATCCGGCAGTATGGCGATTTGTTCCGGGCGGGACAGGATATCCGCCACCTCGACCATGAAATGCACGCCGCAGAATACAATGTATTTGGCTTTGGATTGACTCGCTTCCCGGGATAGCTTGAGGGAATCCCCGGTAATATCAGCGTGGCGGAAAACCTCATCCCGTTGGTAATGATGTCCCAGCACAATCAACTCATCGCCCAACTGCTGTTTTGCGGCGAGGATGCGGGCTTCACAGTCAGAATCATCCAGTAGTGCATAGTCTTGAATCGCCAACGCTGCTGCTGTCATAACCAAGTACCTAATTTACTCTGTCTTTTCTTTCTGCAACCGCTCTTGAGGCAGCCTGCGTAATTGCAGCATCAATTCGCGCAATTGCTCCTCGTTCACGCGGGCCGGTGCATCCACCATCGGACACGCCGCGGTTTGGGTTTTGGGGAAGGCCATCACGTCGCGGATTGTCATCGAACCTGTCATCAGCATGACCAAACGATCCAGCCCAAAGGCAATACCGCCGTGGGGAGGACAGCCGTATTTCAGGGCATTGAGTAAAAAGCCGAATTTTTCCTCTGCCTCTTCCTCACTGATCCCCAATAACTCAAATACTGCCCGCTGCATTTCCGGGGTGTGAATACGGATGGATCCACCACCGACTTCAACACCATTCAACACCATGTCATAGGCCCGGGAAACCGCCTTGCCGGGATCTTTTTTTAGTTCTTCAATGGAACAGGCCGGCGCGGTAAAGGGGTGATGCAGCGCCACCCAGCGCCGCTTTTCTTCATCCCATTCAAACATGGGAAATTCCACGACCCACAGGGGACGCCACATATCTTCCACCAAGCCACGATCCACGCCCAACTTGACCCGTAAAGCGCCCAAAGCTTCATTGACAATGCTGGCCTTGTCGGCGCCAAAGAAGATGAGATCACCGGTTTGGGCCTGGGTTCGTTGCAGGATGCCTTCGATCACTTCATCAGGCAAAAACTTCAAAATAGGGGATTGCAGCCCTTCCCTGCCCTGCCCGACATCGTTGACTTTGATATAGGCCAGGCCCTTGGCGCCATAAGTGCTGACAAATTGGGTCAGATCGTCAATTTCCTTACGGCTAAGATCCCCTCCCTGAGGCAGCCTCAACGCCGCTACCCGGCCTTTGGGATCGTTGGCGGGACCCGAAAAAACCTTGAATTCCACCGCCTTCATCAAATCAGCGACATCCACCAGCTCCAGAGGGATGCGTAAATCCGGTTTATCGCTTCCGAAACGGCGGATAGCTTCCTCGTAGGTTAACTGGGGAAAAGGATTGGGCAAATCCACCTGTAATACTTGTTCGAACAATTCACGGATCATGGCCTCCATGAGGGCCATGATTTCGTGTTCATCCATGAATGAGGTTTCGATATCCAATTGGGTGAATTCCGGTTGCCGGTCGGCGCGCAGGTCTTCATCCCGGAAACAACGCACAATTTGGTAGTAACGGTCGAAACCGGCAATCATCAACAGCTGTTTATAAAGCTGAGGCGACTGAGGCAAGGCGTAAAAGGCATGGGGATGGGTCCGGCTCGGCACCAAATAATCCCGTGCGCCTTCCGGGGTTGCCTTGGTCAGGAATGGGGTTTCAATTTCATAAAAACCATGTTCATCAAGGAAATTCCTCAGCACCCGAACAATATCCCGCCTTAGCCGCAACTTGGCTTGCATTTCCGGACGGCGCAAATCCAAATAGCGATAGCGCAAACGGACTTCTTCGCTGACTGGCACCTCGCTATCCAACGGAAAAGGCGGGGTTTCCGCCCGGTTCAAAATTTCCAGGCTGGATGCCAGCACTTCAATCTGACCAGTAGGAAGATTGGGGTTTTCCGTACCCTCGGGGCGCCGGCGAACCTTGCCGTGAACCTTGATCACATATTCACTGCGAACCTGTTCAGCGGTAGCGAATGCATCGGGGGTGTCGGGATCGACCACGACTTGCACCACCCCTTCGCGGTCACGCAGGTCAATGAATATCACACCGCCATGATCGCGTCTGCGGTGGACCCAGCCGCAGATATCCACCTCTTGATCAATATGGCTTTCGTTTAATTCTCCGCACCTATGGGTTCGCATCATAATTCGTCTCTGTATCCCTGATAGTAAAGGGTGGGAATATTACCGGCCAATACCCCTTGGATGCAAGCCGGCTCCTTCAGCCAGTAGCTGTTTTCTTTTCGGTAGAAGTACTGGATTTGCTTGATTTTTCGGATGTCGATTTCGAACTCCCCTTGCTGTCACCTGCCAAATTGCGTTTCTTCTCATTACTTTTCTTGAAATCCGTTTCATACCAACCGCTTCCTTTTAGGCGGAACCCGGCTGCAGATACTTTTTTCTGCAAGGCTTCATGATGGCATTTCGGGCATTCAGTCAAAGGCGGGTCACTGATTTTTTGTAGTGCTTCCAGTTCATGTCCACAAGACTGACATTGATATTCGTAGATTGGCATGCCTCACCTCTTCGTAAATCACCAGTAATTCAAACAGTTATAGAATACACCCAATAAATAGGGACGATAACGCGGCTTTTCAAGTTCCCAGTAATGCTGCATCATGATGCCTATTAGGGCACCCATAAAAATTAGAGATGCCCTTGCCGGATAGGGAAACCCGGCCATTTTCAATCACCTAAGTGATTGAAGCCGAAGCAAACCTTAAAACTGCGTTTTTCGGTTTGCTTGGAGAAAAATCGCCTGGATGGCAATTTTTCGAGATCCCCTATATCCAAGCCAAGGGAGCAGTTTTTTCATGGATTTTCTAATTATACGCCGACCAGACGATTGGCACCTGCATCTTCGCGATGGGGCAATAATGAAACACGTCGTCAAATACAGCGCCGAGCAATTTGGCCGGGCTTTGATTATGCCCAACCTGCGCCCTCCTATTACCCGCGTAGCCCAAGCGCTTGAATACCGAGACAGGATCATCCAGGCATTACCAGAAAATAGCAGTTTTCAGCCTTTTATGTCTTTATATCTGACCGACTCCACGCCAACCACTGAAGTCATTGCGGCTGCGGAAAATCCTTTTATTTTGGGTTTTAAACTCTACCCTTCTGGGGCAACGACCAATTCCGAGGATGGCGTCACCAACATCGAAAAAATCTATCCTGTGTTAGAAACCATGGAACGTCATGATTTGGTCTTGCAAGTCCATGGCGAAGCCACCGATCCTGAGGTGGATATTTTTGACCGGGAAAGGGTTTTTATCGAACGGGAGCTGATACCTTTAATCGAACGCTTCCCGGCTCTGAGAATCGTTCTTGAGCACGTTACCACCCGGGAAGGAGTGGATTTTGTCCGCGCCTGCCCTGACAACATCGCCGCCACCATCACCGCCCATCATTTGCTCTACAACCGTAACCACTTATTGGCGGGTGGTGTCCGCCCCCATTATTATTGCCTGCCAGTATTAAAGCGGGAAACTCACCGGCAGGCCCTATTGCTGGCAGCTACTTCCGGCAACCCGAAATTTTTTCTTGGCACCGATAGTGCTCCCCACCCCAGAGGCATCAAAGAATCCGCCTGCGGCTGCGCAGGTTGTTTTACCGCCCCAGCCGCTTTGGCGATGTATGCCCAGGCATTCGACTCCCAAGACGCGTTACCCATGCTGGAAGATTTCGCCAGCAACTTTGGCGCCGATTTTTATCGCCTGCCAAAAAACCAAGCATTGATTACCCTACAACGGCATCCTTGGAAACTACCGGATGTGTTGCTGTTCAATGATTCAGAAATCGTTCCGCTCAAAGCCGGAGAGACTATTCCTTGGAAATTTTGAGGGTTATAAATCTGCTTCCTCGCCGTCTTCAAGAAGCTCCTTCTCGAATTCTTCAAAGTCGTCCTCAATCGGAGGCTCTCCGTCGTAGATCAGATATTCGCGGCGCTGAAGATAGGCGTTGCGAATAAACTCATAGCGATCCAATGCCGCCTCATCCAGAATTTCAGAAGCGCTCAACAAATCCGCCCGCATGTCGATAGTTTTAACACCATACAAGGCTATTCTGGCCGGGAAAACAGTGTAGGAAATCGGATTCATAAACCCATCGGCAACACTCCCCACAGCATCCCTGGGGGTACTGGGGCCCATAAAAGGCAACACCAGATAAAATCCTTCGGGCACACCCCACACCGCCAGAGTCTGACCAAAGTCCTCATGATGCTTTTCCAGACCAATCTTGCTGGCGACATCTACAAGACCCCCAACACCCACGGTAGTATTCACAAGAAAACGGGCGGCATCTTGGCCACTGTGCTTCAACTTAAACTGCAACAAATCATTAACCGTGACGGCAATATCTCCCATATTGCTAAAGAAATTAGTTATCCCCTGGTCAACAAAGGCGGGCGTCATCCATTGGTATCCTTTGGCGACCGGCTTCATCACATAATCATCCATGGTGTCATTGAATTTTTGCATCCCCCGGTTGAAGGGCTCCAATGGGTCCCGCGGATCTCCATTAGAAGCACAACCGGTCAATACAAACAGCACCATTATCATCACGGGGGAAAGTAAGCTTTTCGTTGTCATCGCTTTATTCTGCATGTTGTTCTTAACTGTAAATCATGTTTCCGAGATAATTCCTTCGGTTTGCCAAAAAAATACAAATTAGCGAGCACTTTATGTCTTGCTGCTAGTCAAATTTAGATTCTAAAACCTATCTTCGCTAAACATAACATAACCCTCTATCGGCTTCGAGCCCCATTTAAGCTATACTGATTCCTTTTTTCAATTTGTTACCTTCAATGAGCGCTGGAAAACCAAGACTGGCTCAAAGATTCAGAGGATACCTTCCAGTTATCGTCGATATTGAATCGGCGGGATTCGACCCGAAAAAACATGCGCTTTTGGAAATTGCCGCAGTCATCCCTGCAATCGATGAGGCAGGGCAATTTTATATTGAGGAAGTTCATTCGGCCCACGTCAATCCTTTTCCCGGCGCGGAACTGGATCCATCAGCCCTGGAGTTCAATGGCATCGATCCGCATCATCCACTCCGCATTGCCATGGAAGAAAAGGAAGCCCTGCAAAAAATTTTCCAGCCCGTTAGGGCCGCGGTAAAAAAACAAGGTTGCACCCGCGCCATCCTCGTGGGACATAATCCGGCGTTTGATTTGGGATTTTTGAACGCCGCTGTGGAACGCACTGGCATAAAACGTAACCCCTTTCACCCATTCAGCTCTTTCGACACTGCCACGCTGGCTGGGCTTGTCTATGGTCAAACCGTGCTCGCCAAGGCTATCAAAGCAGCAGGCATCGAGTGGGACAATCAGCAAGCCCACTCTGCCCGCTACGACGCGGAAAAAACCGCGGAACTGTTTTGCATTATCGTCAATCGTTGGGAAGCCCTGAATCGGACTTCAACCTCATAGGTTAAAGCCTATTCTTCCTCGGTAGCCGTGGCTTGTTCCAGCATTTTCTGCAACTCGCCGCTTTGATAAAGCTGCATCACAATGTCGCAACCGCCAACCAACTCGCCCTTAATATACAGTTGAGGGTAAGTGGGCCAATTGGAATATTCCTTGAGCGCTTCGCGCAATTCGGGATCTTCCAAAATATTGACGTAGGCGTATCTAGCGCCGCAAGCATTGAGGATCTCCACCACACGGCCGGAAAATCCACATTGAGGGAAATCCGGGGTACCTTTCATATATAAAAGTATAGGGTTTTCCTTCAACTGCTGTTTAATTCTTTCCTGCACATTCATATCTGTATTTCCTTAGGATTAGTAATAACAAAAACCCAGTGATTTTATCAGCTTTTAACCCGAGATCAATTCATTGCTTTGATCAGCGTTTTCAATTGTTCCAGGATAGCCTGGCCACGCTCGCTTTCCGCTTTTAATTCGATTCGGCGTCCTTGATCCTGACATTCAATTCGGATAATCAAATCCGCGGGCGGCAAAAATCCGCGTCCTTTCTCCGGCCATTCCACAAAACACACGCTTTCTTTTTGCAGATAATCCCGAAACCCTATCCACTCTAATTCTTCCGGATCTTGCAGCCGGTAAAGATCAAAATGGGCCACTTTCATTGAGGGTGTCACATAAGTTTCCACCAAAGTATAGGTGGGGCTTTTAATCCTGCCGGAAACGCCGGCTTCCTGCAGAAAACCGCGTACCAAAGTGGTTTTGCCTGTGCCCAGTTGCCCTTCCAGATAGATCACCACCTCCGGCACCATAGCACGATATAAACGGGCACCAAAAGCTTCCGTGGCCTCGGCATCGGCTAAAAACAGCACCATCGTAGTCTGCGCTTAAGCCTTTTCCACATTGACCAGATGCCGCAGCCAAGGCAGCAAGTCGCTCGCCAACATGCCTCTTTCCCCCGCTTCCGCGGCTTTATCACCTGCGGTTCCATGCAGGCTCACCCCCATCCGCGCAGCATCAGACAAACTCAAACCTTGGGCAATCAGGCCCGCAATGATGCCAGTTAAGATATCGCCCATCCCCCCCGAAGCCATGCCAGGGTTTCCCGCCGTACAAATAGTGCAAGGTTGGTTCTTCTCTCCAATAAGGGTTCCAGTCCCCTTCAAGACACAAACGCCGTGAAATTTTTCTAGTAACGCCTGCAACGCGGCAAAGCGATCCGCCTGAATTTCAGAACTTGTACATCCCAGCAACCGCGCCGCTTCCCCGGGATGGGGCGTTATAATCCAGTTTTCCCGGAATTTAGGACTTTGGGCCAATAAATTCAGGGCATCTGCATCCATGACCATGGGCAAGCCGCTATCACAAATGGGTTGCAACATACTCCGGGCCCAACCAGATTGTCCCAGTCCAGGACCAATCGCCACCACTGTGGCACGCCCCAAAAGCGCTTGCAGTTCAGTGGTGGTTTCCACGCCGTGACACATCAGTTCCGGCCGGGTTGCATTCAGATGCGCCGCATGCGCCCCCCGCGAAGCAATGCTGACCAACCCGGCGCCAACCCGGGCCGCAGCCTCGGCTGCCATTCTCACGGCCCCGGTAAACCCTGTATCTCCGCCAATGATTAACACATGGCCGAAATGCCCTTTATGGGCAGTTTTTGGGCGGGGAGGCAGTAGATTTATATATCGGCTTTGCAAATAAGCAGCAGGGACCTGGTATTTCAGCACCTCTTCCGGCACCGCCAAATCGGAATAGTAAATCCGTCCGCAAACTTCTGGTCCATCGCCGGTAAATAGCCCTTGTTTCAATCCGATAAAAGTAACCGTTGCATCCGCCTTGACCGCTTTCCCCATTGCCACGCCGCTATTGGCATGCAAACCAGAAGGGATATCAACCGCCACAACCCCGCCATTAAAGCCATTGATCATTGCGATGGTTTGGGCATAGACACCTGACACCTCCCGGTCCAACCCGGTCCCCAGCAAGGCATCCACAACTATATCAAAATCCTCCAATCTTGAAGGCACCCCCTCTGACACCCGCCCACCGGCCTGACGGTAGGCTTCGCAGGCTACAAGGGCATCCCCTTTTAAGCCCTCCGGGGAGCTTAAGGAAAACACCTGGACTTGGAATTTTGCATCCAGGGCAAGTCGGGCGACAACATAACCATCTCCCCCATTGTTTCCACTGCCGCAGAGAACCGCAATCTTCCTGGCGTCGGGCCACCTATCCTGAATCACCTGAAAAACTGCCCACCCTGCCCGTTGCATTAACACATAACCTGGGATACCAAGGTCTTCGATGGCATAACGATCCATCGCTCGTACTTGTTCGGCCAAAAATAGCGTCCGGGGTAATTCAGTCGTCACTATGGAATGAAACATGAAGCCATTCTCCTTTGCCATAAGATGAGAAACGTTAATGCGGTTATTACACCAGCGGTTACCTTTGCGTATTTTAACGATCAGGATTTAGGAAGCGGCATATTTCCTGAATGATCTCGCGCCCCTTAAGCACCTCTGATCCATTCGTCCATGAATTGCCAAAGGTCGAAAAACCAAAAGCGTAATTTTTGTTTTTCTCACAAGATCAATCGCTTATCGCAACTGATTTTGGCGGCACATCCTTGTGCCGCAGCAAGCTCGGAATAAATCAGAACTTACCTCATTATGAAACCTTAAAAGTTGCCATACAAATTTCATGGGGCTTGAGAGGCTAAGAGCCTTTTCTTCTCCCTTCCCCGATCATCCAGGCCGATTACGGAAAAATTTATTTTGAAATATTCACCCCAACGACGCTAATATTCATTATCGATTCACTTTTTAAGTTGGATTAATTAATTTCCAATTATGGCACTTGATGCCAGTGGAGAGAAAAGACCACCTCATCAGTTTGTTAGGGTTTTCTCCTTTTTTGGTTATGGTACGATTCTGCTAGAAACCATCCCTGAACTTTAAGGTCCCACAAGGACATTTTATCTTGACCATATCATGTGGAGGGCGCCATGACTGAAGCCGATCCCATTGTAGGTAATTGGTATCTGGATCGTGATACCAACCAAAAGTTTGAAGTCGTCGTCATTGATGAAGATGCGGGTACCATCGAAATTCAATATTTCGACGGCAACGTGGATGAAATTGACGCAGACGTATGGCCAGAAATGAATCTCGAACCCATTGAAGAACCCGAAGACTGGACCGGTCCTATCGATGATATGGAAGCCGACGACATCCAATTTTCCGAGATGGGTCTGGAAGAGGGCGAAGAGGAATGGAGTGACGATAGTTTCCCGACCGAGGGGGATGAAGACGCCTTTCACGAAGAAAGATAAGTAAAACAACCTTATAGAGAGTCCTATGCCTTCATTTGACATCGTTTCCGAAGTAGATTTGCACGAAGCCGCCAACGCGGTGGATCAAGCCAACCGCGAGGTGAGCACCCGCTTTGATTTCAAGGGTTCAGGCGCGCGCTTCGAGCTGGAAGGAGAGCAAATCACCCTGCATGCTCAAAATGACTTTCAGCTCAAACAAATGCTCGACATTCTGCAAATGAAACTGAGCAAACGGGGCGTCGATATCGCCTGCCTGGATATCGGCGAACCTCAAATCAGCGGTCAAGCCGCCCACCAAACGGTGATTTTACGCCAGGGCATCGACAAGGAACTGGCAAAAAAAATCACCAAACGAATCAAGGATACCAAGTTGAAAGTGCAAGCCAGCATCCAGGGAGAAAAAGTGCGGGTGACGGGCAAAAAGCGCGATGATCTTCAGAAGGTGATTCAAACCCTGCGCGAAGCGAAACTGGATTTGCCCCTCCAGTTCATCAATTTTCGTGATTGATGGTCTCCTCCACGCGCTTTTCAGCCGTCATCAAAGACCGTATCGAAGCCAGGCTAAGGTTTCTCTACGGCGCCCAACAAGCACCTCGGCTGACCCTGCAACTATTGGAGAAGCTGCAAGACTTCCGCCCCCAAACACCCCGCTCAAATGATAAACGCTGGAACCAACAGGACAATGTTCTCATCACTTATGGCGATAGCCTGCGTCAATCAGGTGAAAAACCTCTGCAAACCCTGCACCGCTTTTTGAAGGAATATTTGAGCGGCGTCATCGATAGCGTTCACATTCTTCCCTATTTTCCCTATAGCTCTGATGACGGCTTCGCTGTGATTGACTACACCCGGGTCAACCCGCGGTTGGGCACATGGGAAGATATCGAGACCATTGCCCGGGATTTTAAACTGATGACCGATCTGGTCATCAATCACGTCTCCAGCCAACACCGATGGTTCCAAAACTTTCTAAAAAACCGGGACCCTGGCCGGGATTATTTTATTGAAGTGGATCCGGACACCGATTTATCCATGGTGGTGCGTCCCCGCACGCATCCCCTGTTGACCCGCTTTGAAACAATAAGGGGCCCCAAATGGGTGTGGACGACTTTCAGCGCCGATCAAATCGATGTCAACTTTCAAAACCCGAAAGTTTTATTTGAGTTTCTGGATATATTGCTACTGTATCTAAACAAGGGATCGCAGAAGATCCGCTTGGACGCCATTGCCTATCTTTGGAAAAAAATCGGCACTCCTTGTATCCACTTGCCGGAAACCCACGAAGTGGTCAAGCTTCTGCACGATGTCGTGGATCAAGTCGCCCCCGCCACGGTGCTTATTACTGAAACCAACGTCCCCCACCAGGAAAACATCAGTTATTTCGGCAACGGGGACGAGGCCCATGTGGTCTATCAATTCCCCCTGCCGCCGTTGGTGCTCCACGCCTTTTACCATGCCGACGCCCGCCGATTGACCGATTGGGCGAAACAATTGGAACCACCCCCGGCAGGCTGCACCTTTTTGAATTTCCTCGCCTGTCACGACGGCATCGGTCTCAGGCCCCTGGAAGGACTGGTTCCCCAAGCGGAAATCAACGCTTTGGCGGAAGCCATGAAAAGTTATGGCGGACTGGTTTCCATGCGCACCAACCCGGATGGCAGCCAGTCGCCCTACGAACTCAACATCACCTGGTTCAGCGCCATGCAAGGCACCTGCCACGGACCCGACGAATTCGCCGTGCAGCGATTCTTGTGCAGCCACGCCATTATGCTGGCGCTGCAAGGCATTCCCGCCGTGTATATTCTTAGCTTGTTCGCCACCCCCAACGACACTGAAGGCGTCGAGAAAACCGGCGCGCCCCGGGCCATTAACCGGCACAAATGGTCCTGCGAAGAACTGCTGCCACTGTTAAAAAACCCCAAAACGCCCCAAGCCCAAGCTCTCAAAGAGTTGACCCGGTTGCTTTCCTTGCGCCGGAGGCAACCGGCCTTTCATCCAGACAGTCCACAAACCATTCTGGATTTGGGGGCGGGAATAGTTGCGGTAAAACGGCAAAGTCAAAAAGCTTCCCAAACCATTTTGGCTTTGCATAATGTTACACCCAATCGCATAAAGCTCAGATTACCCGATGGTATCTGGTACAACCTTTTAAATAATCACCGTGCAAGCCTTACACTCACTCTTCATTCTTATCAAGTTTTTTGGCTATTGGAGCAATCGAATGGTAAGCCCTTCCCAACCTAGGAACTCCTCTAGACCTAGACGATACAAACCGATAGAAAAACAGTACAATGACTGATGACTATTGATCTCTAAGTTTATTAAGCCGAGAAGTCAAGAGATTAATAAAATACGTGATAAATCTAATTAAAAATAGAACAAAGAAATATACAATAAAAATATTCGCAAAAAAAACAGTAAATGAGAAACTTTTAATCCTATTCTCCCATATACTCATAATAGGGTACTTCCTAGGAAATGAGGGAGGATCATAATGCAATTCCTGAATTAAAAAAGGAAAAGGGCGCCCTAGCTCAACATTTTTCATTTGCTGTTGACTTTCAACAGAAACCGGTATAGCGAGACTTAACACAACCAACAATATGCTTATAAAAAAAATGACACGATAAGTATTTTTTTTCATAAGCTTCAATAAACAGGTCCCCAGGCATATTTCCCTGGGACACTGCTATTCCAGGCAGGAACCAATATTTTATTCTCCGTACCAAAACTACACCATGTAGAAGTGCAACCGCTAGGGACTCTGACGCCCAACTGCGCGTTTAACTTGAATTTATCAGAATCCACGGTTCCAAACGAGGTAGCAATAAAGGTAGAATGCCATTTACCTGCTTCAATTCGATAGGCAACCGCCGCACCTATTGTAAAAGCAATTTCTTTTTCCTCGCATTTTGTCAAACTTGCGTCGAGCCACGTATCTAAATAGCTTCTGAAGATCATCACGATTTTTGCCAGTCACCCGCACTTTTTCCACCTGGATACTGGCTTGCACCTTCAACTTGCTATTCTTGATCCGTTTGGTGATTTTTTTGGCCAGTTCCTTGTCGATGCCTTGGTGTAAGGTGACAGTCTGGCGGGCAGCTTGACCAGTGATTTGGGGTTCTCCGGTATCCACGCAGACAATATCAATGCCCCGTTTACTCAGCTTCATTGGTAAAATATCGAGCATTTGTTGGAGATGAATTCACGTTTATTAATTTTCTTTAGCGCTGTCTTTTTTGCAAGCATAATCCTTATTCTCTTGGTTAAGCAAAAAAACATCCTCCCCCCCAGAACCAACAATAATGCAATCATCAACACCCTTGCTGACGATGATATCGAAGGCTATGCCAAAGTGCTCTCCCCCAGGGCCTTTGCTTTTCCCGCCGATCACGGCCCGCACGACAATTACAAAAACGAGTGGTGGTATTTCACCGGAAATCTGAAAAACGCCAGCGGGCGCCGGTTTGGTTACGAGTTGACCTTTTTCCGCATCGCCTTGTCTCCCGACAAGCCCCAATCCCGGTCGGCATGGCGCACCAATCAAATCTACATGGCCCATTTCGCCCTAACCGACGCTGGTAGGGGCCGTTTTCATGCCTTTGAGCTTTTCAGCCGGGATGCTGTGGGTTTGGCAGGGGCGGGCAAGGAAAAACTGCATATCTGGTTGGATGATTGGTCAATTACGCCAATCGAGGGCACGGATTTTCCCTTGAGGCTCCAGGCCCAAGAAAAGCAAATCCGCCTAGATTTAAAACTATCCTCCGCTAAACCCATCGTCCTGCAAGGCAATCGTGGGTTTAGCAAAAAAAGCGACGGCCCGGGCCAAGCCTCCTATTATTATTCCTTCACCCGTCTGCCCACCACAGGCATCATCCAAATCGGCAAGCACCTCTATTCTGTGACGGGCAATAGCTGGATGGACCGGGAATGGAGCACCAGTTCCCTCTCAAAACGGCAAGCGGGATGGGACTGGTTGGCGCTGCAACTTTCCGATGGTTATGACCTGATGTATTACCGCCTGCGTCTTAAAAATGGGCAAACTGATCCCCACAGTGCCGGCACCTTGGTGGACCCCAAGGGCATTCCTGTGCGGCTCGGTCACCAGGATGTGGTAATTCAGCCCCTGGCCACTTGGAAATCCCCCAAAACGGGCATTGAATATCCTATCCAATGGCGTCTGCAAATACCCAAACGAGCATTGGACGTTTTAATCGAAGCCATTATTCCCAATCAGGAGCTGAATTTGGCCTTTAAATATTGGGAAGGTGCCGTCAATATCCATGGCAGACATCGAGGCAAACCCATCGGCGGCCAAGGATATGTGGAACTAGCTGGTTATCGTCAATGAAACCGCTTCATCACAGATTTTCGATAAACGCCCGGATTCTACCAGCCGCTTCCCGGCAGATTTCCAAGGGATGCACCCAGGCGATACGTACATAATTCCGGCCGGGATTGATACCTTCCGCCTCCCGGGATAAAAAGCTTCCCGGCAACACCGTCACATTCTGCTGCCGAAACAAACCCCGGGCAAATTCGGCATCATCCATGGGGGTGCGCAGCCAGAAATAAAATCCTGCCGGCGGCACCGTCACAGGCAACACCTCTGACAAAATTAATTTGGCGGCTTCAAACCGGGCCCGGTACTGCTGCCGGTTTTTCTCCACATGACCCTCATCCCGCCACGCCGCGATACTGGCATGCTGTGAGGGCAGCGGCATGGCGCAGCCATGATAGGTGCGGTATTTGAAATAGCGGGCCAGAATTTTACTATCGCCCGCAACAAATCCGGACCGCAACCCCGGCGCGCTGGACCGCTTGGACAAGCTATGGAATGCAACACAGCGGGAATAAGCGTCATTGCCCATGGCTTTGGCGGCTTGCAGCAACCCTGTGGGGGCTTCATCGCCGTACAGTTCGCTGTAACATTCATCGGAGGCAATCACAAAATCAAAACGATGGGCCTTTTCTATCAGAGATTGAAGTATTTTCAGGCCGATAACCTGACCGGTGGGATTGGAAGGCGTGCAAAGATACAGCAATTGACAGCGGCGCCAGACCGAATCGGGCACCGTTTCGAAATCCGGCAACCATCCGGTCTCTTCCGTGGCGTTAAGATAAAAGGGTTTGGCGCCGGCCAGCAACGCCGCTCCCTCATAAATCTGATAAAACGGATTAGGCATCAACACCAGGGGTTGATCCGCCGGGTCAATTATCGCCTGGGCAAAGGAAAACAACGCCTCACGGGTCCCATTGACCGGCAATACTGCGGTGTCGGGGTCAATCCCCCCCTCCCCTAACTGGAATCGGCGAATCAACCAATTGGCAATTGCTTCACGCAATTCCGGCAACCCCCGGGTCAAGGGGTATTTGGCCAAGCCGTGCAGATGACTGATAATAGCTTCGGCAACGAAATGGGGCGGCGGGTCTTGGGGCTCGCCGATGGACAAAGCGATATGGGGCTTGTCCACCGGCGGCTCTATCCCTTCTTTGAGCCGGGCCAGTTTTTCAAAAGGATAGGGTTGCAAACAATCAAAGCGTGGATTCATAAGATGGTGTAATTTTATAAATGAGCAAGGTACTACCGATATAAGTCTGCTTCTACAAGAAAGATGACTTGTAACTTATTGAATGTACGAAGCATAAATTTCTACTGCTACCCTTGATCGTTGTTTTCGTAATATTATAGGTGATTCAGACTAAGTGATTCCACCTTCCATAACTCTCATAGTTTACCCGTATATTCATTCCCACCAAACAGCAAATAAATAAAATTATCAATAAAACAAAGATTGAAAGCTGAAGCAATGTTTGCGCAAAGCTTAGAAGCCAGGCAAGTTATATCCGTCCCTAGAAATATAAATAGTAGATATATTACTTCCATTATCTTTTTCTGAAGCATGTACAGAAATATCAGATTTCCATCCTAATTGGAGAGAAAACCGATCAATAATTGCATCTAAAGCTATATTTGATGAGCTCTCTAGTACAATCTTGCAAAAAGAAAACTGGCAATAAATATCAGAAACATCGACACCTTCAGGAAGTATTTTATCAAAGGTTTCTATAATTGTACCAGCAGCATTCTTGCTCCATTGAGTATCTACCGGTTCATTAGTTAAGGCGGACTCCAGTGTGGCAAGATCAGTTGTACCGTCATCTTCTTCTACATCATCAATTCCTTCATCAGTATCCTGAGCAACATGAGCCATTGTTCCAGTACCATTTACCAAATTAGATAAGACTTTAATATTATTTGAATTAGCATTTACCAGCCTACGCAATTGCTTTTGCTCTTTTATAATAGCATCTAATTCTTTTATAATATAATCTAATTTTGAATCCTCACTTAACTTTAAATCATTGGCACGGGACGAGTGACCGCCCACATCAGCCCCTTTATTGGAAAATAAATTTACAATTTCAACGTCTTTATAATACAAAGTATATGCAACTATAAACACAAACCCAAGCGCTATGTATAAAAACCTAATTGCCATTATACCATATCCTTATAAACTAATAGTTACTAATCCAAAGGTTACCCTTAAAAATATTTCAAGGGTAACCTCAATTAAAATAATTAACTGTATAAAATATTACAGTTTTTCATTGATTCTGTATACACGGATGCCTGATCTACGATTGCGAAATTTACCAGGCACTTTACAACGCAAAACATAATATCCATTGGGAAATGATTTCAAACCCTGAAAGGCTATATTACCATCTGCAGAATTATCAGTTTTCTGAATTACCCGTCCACCATGGAATTTCATGGATTTTAATGTACAAGTAATATTTTGAAAGGGATGTCTATCAATCCCCTTAACTACTGCTGTAGTTATTCCATTCCTTTGACCTTTCATGACATCTCTTACTATTGGGCACGTCCATATTTGAGGGGAATTGCTATTGTTGTATAAAACACCTGTAGTATTATTAACAACCTTAGCACCTTGTGCAGGTAAACACATAGTACCGGGATAAGTTTTACCATCTTGATTCAAATTAGCAACTATACCCCCTACTGTAGGGACAGCAGCCACAGCTACAGAAGACGTTAAAACAAAAGAAAATGCCCCACTTATAATGCAAAGAATTGAATATTTCATAATAATACACCATTAGAGTTAATGTGATATACGCACGCGATTTTAAAAAAATCGCGCACAAATTTTAATTTAAATAAAAAAATAATTCTGTTAAAAATTACCAAAAGAATATAATTAATTTATTATTTATTAATTTCAAGTTTTTTGAATTTTCTAGCAAATAATTTGGCGTAACACCTTTGTGCACGTAGCGAAAATCTCATCGTCATATTCCTTTCCTCCCTTCTAAAATGTACACTGAATACCTACAGCAATAATAATGAGGTGTTCCCATGTCAGTAGAAACCCATGTCCTTGACCGCTATGCCGAAGGCGCCAAAGAACGCCAAGATGCTTTGTGTTGCCCAGTGGACTATGACCGGGATTTGTTGAAACTGTTGCCCCAGGAAATCATCGAAAAAGACTATGGCTGCGGCGACCCTTCCCGCTATGTTCGTGAAGGTGACGTCGTATTGGACCTGGGATCCGGTTCCGGCAAAATTTGCTATATGGCCGCCCAGTTGACGGGACCCACGGGATACGTGATTGGCTTGGATATGAACGATGCCATGTTGGATCTTGCCCGCAAATATCAACCAGAGATGGCGGAAAAACTGGGGGGCGACCGGGTACGCTTTGTGAAAGGGCTAATTCAGGATCTGGCGCTGGATGTGGCGGCGCTTGACCGATATCTGGCGGAACACCCGATCCGCGCTCACGAGGATCTATTGGCTCTGAAAGCCTGGCAAGCCAAGCAAAAAAAGGAACGCCCCCTGATTGCCAATAATTCCGTGGACTTGGTGATTTCCAATTGTGTTTTGAATCTGGTGGACGATGCTGACAAAAGACAATTGTTCCAGGAAATTTTTCGGGTCGTCAAACCCGGTGGCCGGATAGCGATTTCAGATATTGTCAGTGACGAGCCGGTGCCGGAATCATTGAAGCAAGATCCGAAGCTTTGGAGCGGCTGCATATCCGGTGCTTTGCAGGAACATGACTTTCTACAGGGATTTGCAGACGCGGGGTTTGTGACAGTCACCCTCGACAAATGGGGAGATACGCCTTGGCAAGTGGTGGAAGGCATTGAATTCCGCGCGGTGACGGTCACCGCCGTCAAGCCGACAGGATCTGACTGTATCGATTATGGCCACGCAGTCATCTATAAAGGCCCTTTCGCAAAAGTCCATGACGATGAAGGTCACGTTTTTTACCGCGGACAAAGGATGGCGGTATGCGAGCGCACCTTCCGCTTTCTTACCGAAGGACCGCTCAAGCAGGATTTCGTTGGTATCGCGCCAGCCCAACCAGGCAAAGGAAAAGCATGGTGCGCGCCGCCGGGCACGCTGCGGGCGCCGGAAGAAACAAAAGGCGGTACAAGCCGGGGCGGAAACGGGGGCGGTTGCTGTTAAGCGCCGTCAGTGTAACGGTTCATGGCCCCTGGAATCCATAAATTTCAGGGCGCCGAGCCAAAAATCCCGAAAACGCTCAAATGGAATAAAATAATCCTTGTCTTGTTTACGGCGGCGATAGCTCAAATTTACCCGCAGGCCAAACCCAAAAGCCTCTTCGTTAGTTTCCGGGAGACGGCCGATATCGCGCGCCATCCAATCCAACTCCCTGGCAACATCGTTGATGTGGGCCTGAACGCTGCGGTCGCTGCCAGGATGAATCTGGATTTGTTCGCTAATCAACAGGGCCAAGGCGGCTATTTTTTCAGTGGCAGGTTCCGCCTTGGCGCAAACAGAAACCGCTTCATTCACCAAACGCATCCGGAAAATCTCGGAAAATTCCTTAAAATCCTTTTTTACCAGGGCGGGAAACAATATGGCATAGCGGCTGTTAAGCTCCATAGCAATCACACACTTGCGCCGCAAGATAAGCACCCGGTGCGCATACCATTGCATAGCCTGGGGGTCAACCGAAGCCTCTATCAAAAAAGGCTTAAGATCAGACGCCAGGGTTTTGGAAACATGAAGTTGAATCATAGAATGCATTGTCCATGAAGAAAGCTCGACAGACAACCTCAAAAAAGACTAAGTCAGATGACAGACTTCTCCATTATCATTCCCGCTTATCAAGAAGCGGAAACCATAGAAACCTGCCTGAAATCCCTGCAACTGTTGCGCGATAGGGCGGAAATCATTGTGGTGGATGGCGGCAGCCATGACAATACCGTTGAATTGAGCAAGCCTTGGGCAGACCGGGTCATACTAGCGTCCAGGGGCCGGGCCCGGCAAATGAATGCGGGAGTGGCACTAACCCAAGGTGAAATATTGATCTTTTTACATGCCGACACCCGTTTGCCCCCCGGCGCCTTGGAGGCCATTCATCAAGGCCTTCAGGGTCACCGCCAGTGGGGAAGATTTGACATCGAGTTGGAGGGAAAGCCGCCTTTTTTAAAGGTCATCGCCAGCATGATGAATCTCCGCTCCCGCCTCTCCGGGATTGCCACCGGGGATCAAGTGATTTTCGTAAAAAAAGAGGCTTTCGAGAAAGCCGGCGGCTATCCTGACATTCCCTTGATGGAAGACATAGCGCTCAGCAAGCGCCTTAAGCAACTGTCCAACCCCTTATGCCTCCGACACAAGGTAACCAGCTCGGGCAGACGATGGGAAGCTTTCGGTGTCGGCAGAACCATTTTGCTTATGTGGTGGTTGAGGTTGCTGTATTTTATCGGTATTTCTCCCGCCAATTTGGCGGCCCTTTACCAATCCGGCAGATTTCTCATGCCCCACTCAAAAACCGGCTGCCATGAAAAGCGCCCTGATACTTTTCACTAAAGCACCGGTTCCAGGCGAGGTAAAAACCCGTTTAACGCCGGTTTTGAGCCCGCAACAAGCCGCCGCCCTGCAAGCCCGCCTCACCTTTAACCTGATTGAATTACTAGCAGGCAGCGCTATCGCGCCTATCCACTTATATTGCCACCCAACGATTCATCACCCCTTTTTTCAGGCCTTGGCAAAACGCTTTGCCCTGTTCCTGCACCCGCAACAAGGAGCGGATTTGGGGGAGAAAATGCATCATGCATTCGAAGAAATGTTGGGACTGGGATACCGACAAGCGCTGTTGGCCGGTTGTGACAGTCCTTCCCTGACGGTGGCCGACTTTCGCCAGGGTATCCAGGCTTTAAACCAAGGCAAGGATATTGTATTGGCGCCCGCGGAAGACGGTGGCTACGTCATGATCGGCCTCAGGCGCCCCTGCCGGGATTTATTCACCGCCATGCCTTGGGGGACTGAGGCGGTCCTTTCCGAAACCCGGCGCCGGATACGTCAATTCAATCTCGATTGTTTCGAACTGCCCCTCCAATGGGATCTGGACCGGCCGGAAGATTGGCGCCGGTGGCGCACAACCTAATCATTCACAAAAAGTTCTTCGTATAATTCAAAAATATCTCGCTTGATATGACAAAGAGTTCCTAAAACTTTATCTGCCAACGCAAGATTACCCTTAACTGCCGGTATTCCTCATCGCTGACACTATCGCGCCATACGGGCACCGCCAAAAAACGACCATTTTGCAAGCGGAAGTGGAGCAGGGTTAACCAGCGGCTGGTCCAGGTGGAAGGTAATAATTTGCCTGTTTTGGTTTGCTGATAGCGGGTCACTAGCGTCCAGGTTTCACCGTCAGAATGAATCTGGTTTATTTTCGGGTATCGGGATTGCCGCCAGGCAAGCATGGCGCTGACAATCAAAATCATGCTCATGATTGAAACAATCCCAATTGACCAAGGCGAAAGCCAAACGGATGCTATCGCCAAGGCATGGGCTAATGTCAGAAAATAACGCTGCCAGTGGGATCCTTGCAGATTAAGCTGAAAGTTGATGGAGGAATCAGTCAAGCGCCCTAATTTTTTGGATCAATGATGCCAATGGCTGCTCGGGACAAGGTTGGCCGTAAATCAACCACGCTGCTAATTGGGGATCTGGCTGGTCTAATAACTTTTTGAAAGCCCGCTTTTCTTCCGCACCAGCGGCAGGGAAGCTAGTTTTGAAATACCTTTGCAGCAGGACATCCAATTCTTGCATTCCCCGGCGGCACCGCCAATAGAGTTTGCGGTCTTCAGCGTTCACTTTTAAAGTGATTCAAGATCCTTTGTTTAGCCTCTTCGGACAGGTGCACAGGAGGGAGCCAGTCTTCTGCGGAGGATTTTTGAATGACCTTTTGCATCATGCGCAACTGCATCCGGTATTTCCTGCACATGCCACATAAAGCAAGATGCAGACGCAAAGCCAGACGTTCCCGCCACGGCAACTGGGTATCCATGGATTTGGAGACGAGCTCTGTGGCCTCTTTACAGGAAAGCATGACTATTCATCCTTCCCGGAATGACCGAAGCCAGCCTGTTCGAGACATTGACGCAGTCGAAAACGCATTCTTGATAACATAACCCATACATTGTTGGTCGAGGACACGGGCATTTGTTTACATATTTCTTCGCCGCTCAAACCCTCGACTTCGCGGAGAAAAAACAGATTCCGAAGGCGGGTCGGTAAATGATCGACGCAACGCTGCAGGGCTGCTTGCAATTGTTCCTGATAAAGATCTAGCTCCGGGTTTCCCCACGCTTGCGGGGCTTGGCGCCAATGCCCCCTTTCATCAAAATAGCGGTCCAGATCCAATCCCAATTCCTCTATCGATAATGGCGATTGTTTACGGAAATGGTCGGCGATTTTGTGCTTGAGAATGCCTACCAGCCAAGTGCTCTCCGCCGATTGCCCGGTATAACGGTCCCGGCCGCGCCAAGCCGCCAGCAGCGTGTCCTGAACCAAGTCTTCCGCTACTGATGTATCCCCAACCCGGCCAACCGCATATCGAAACAGCAAATCACCGTATTCATTGAGCCAGCGCTCTGGATCGGTTGCCTGGGTCATCCCTTGCGTTCAAGCAGCAACTTTTTGATTTCGGCAATGGATTTGGCTGGATTGAGCCCTTTGGGGCAGGTATCGGTGCAGTTCATGATGGTGTGGCAACGATAGAGTTTGAATGGATCTTCCAGAGCATCCAGGCGCTCGCCGGTCATTTCGTCGCGGCTGTCGGCAATCCAGCGGTGCGCTTGGAGCAAGGTCGCAGGGCCCAGATACTTATCGCTGTTCCACCAATAGCTGGGACAGGCAGTGGAGCAACAAGCACAGAGAATGCAATCGTAAAGTCCATCCAGACGGCTGCGTTCTTCCTCGCTTTGCAAGCGCTCGCGGTCTGCCGGAGCGGGAGTGACCGTTTGCAACCACGGCTCTATGGAAGCGTATTGAGCGTAAAAATGGGTCATGTCCGTGACCAGATCCTTGATCACCTGCTGGTGAGGCAGCGGATAAATAGTCAGCGTATCGCCATAATCGTCAATCGCTTTAGTGCAGGCCAAGGTGTTGCGGCCATTGATATTCATGGCGCAAGAACCGCACACCCCTTCCCGGCAGGAACGGCGGAAAGCCAAACCGGTATCCAGCGTGTTTTTGATCTGGATCAAAGCATCCAGCACCATGGCGCCGCATTGTTTACGGTCTAGCTGGAAGGTATCCAGGCGGGGATTTTCGCCAGAATCCGGATTCCAGCGGTAAACCTTCACCGTGAGAATTTTTTCCGCTTCGGAAATGGAAGAAACTTCTTTACCGGGCTCAACCCGTGAATTGGGCGGCAGACGCAATTGCACCATAGTTAATAAACCCTCGGCTTGGGTGGAATCGGTTCGACGGTCAAAGGTTGCACGTGTACCGGCCGGTAGGCGATGCGCAGCTTCTGGTCTTCACTCAACCAAATCATGGTATGTTTGAGCCAGTTTTCATCGTCACGGTCAGGATAATCCTCCCGGGCATGGGCACCGCGGCTTTCGGTACGATTTAGCGCGGCAGCTACCGTCACCTGGGCTTGTTCCAGAAGATTTTTCAATTCCAGCGCCTCGAGCAGATCGGTATTCCAGATTAAAGAGCGGTCGGCAATGCCGATGTCGTTATAACTGGCGTGGATTTCAGCAATTTGATTCAAACCTTCCGCCAACACTTCCCCCGTTCTGAAAACCGAGGCATGGCTTTGCATGCAGCGCTGCATGTTTTCCCGCACCTGGGCGACTTTCAAGGGACCGCTGGCGTGGCGTAACCGGTCAAAACGGTCAAGCAAAGGATAGAGAATATCTTCGGGCAACGGACGGTGAGGACGGCGGGGTTTGACCAATTCCGCGCAGCGGATGGCGGCGGCGCGGCCAAACACCACGATATCCAATAAGGAATTGGAACCCAGGCGGTTAGCGCCGTGAACGGAAACGCATGCCCCCTCGCCAATGGCCATCAAACCGGGAACCGCCACCTCGGGATCATCCCCTTGGAAGGTGACCACTTCGCCATCGAGGTTGGTGGGGACGCCGCCCATGTTGTAATGGGCGGTGGGTATCACCGGAATAGGTTCCTTGGTAACATCCACCCCGGCAAAAATCTTGGCGGTTTCAGCAATGCCAGGCAGGCGGCTGTGAATAATCTCGGGATCCAAATGTTCCAGGTGTAACAACAAGTGATCTTTGTGGAGGCCAACGCCCCTGCCCTCGCGGATTTCAATGGTCATGGCCCGGCTCACTACATCCCGGGAAGCCAAATCCTTGGCGTGAGGCGCATATTTTTCCATGAACCTTTCACCCTCGGAATTGGTAAGGAATCCCCCTTCCCCGCGGACGCCTTCGGTAATAAGACAGCCCACGCCATAAATGCCGGTGGGATGAAACTGGACAAACTCCATATCCTGAAGCGGCAATCCAGCCCGGAGCACCATCGCATTACCATCCCCGGTGCAAGTGTGGGCCGAGGTGCACGACAAATAGGTCCGGCCATAACCGCCGGTGGCCAATACGGTCATGTGGGCACGGAACAAATGCAGGCTGCCATCTTCCAGGCACCAGGCCAAGACCCCGCGGCATACCCCCTTTTCATCCATTACCAGATCCAGAGCGAAATATTCAATAAAAAATTCCGCCTGGTGCTTGAGGGACTGCTGATAAAGGGTGTGGAGAATGGCGTGACCAGTTTTGTCCGCAGCGGCACAGGTACGTTGGGCTGTGCCCTCGCCAAAATGGGTAGTCATCCCGCCGAAGGCGCGCTGATAGATTTTCCCTTCCGGGGTACGGGAAAATGGGACACCATAGTGTTCCAGCTCGATGACGGCGGGAATGGCTTCCCGGCACATATATTCGATGGCATCCTGATCCCCCAACCAATCCGAACCCTTGATGGTATCGTACATATGCCAGCGCCAATCATCTTCTCCCATATTGCCGAGCGCCGCGCTGATCCCGCCCTGGGCGGCGACCGTATGGCTGCGGGTGGGGAAAACCTTGGTGATGCAAGCGGTTTTCAGACCCCGAGCGGCAATCCCCAGAGTCGCGCGCAATCCGGCGCCACCCGCACCGACGACGACTGTGTCGTAGGTGTGGGTAATGATTTCATAACTTTTTTTCATGGGTGTTTCAGGTATTCGCGACTTAACGTAATATTGCCCACAAGGCTGTTACCGCCAGCAAGGCCCATAAAAAACGGAGCGTGATAAGACTGGCGAGCTTGACGCCACTATGATGCACATAATCTTCAATGACCACTTGAAACCCCAGTAAACCATGATACAAGGCCGCCCAAAGATAGGCGATGAGTAATATGGAATTCCAGGGGCGGGAAAGCCACATCACCATTTCTGAATAATTCAACTCAGGAAGCTTGACCAAAAACACGACAAACCACAGTGATAATGGAATCAACGCCACTGCCGTCAACCGCTGTAGCCACCAATGACCTGTGCCGCTTTTGGCTGACCCCAGTCCCCGAGCTTTTCCCAGGGGTGTTCTATATTCCATTTTTTCCTTCAAAACAGCCATACCACAATGGATAAAATTAACGCCACAGCTAATTCTACAATGCTGTGTTTGTTCAACGCTTCCCTTTCAAATCCCCATCCGATATCCCACAACAGATGGCGAATGCCGTGATTAAAGTGTACAAACAAGGCCAAGGTCCAGAGCCAAAGGCAAACCCGGCCAAGCCAGGTTTGCAGAAAACCCCGTATGGCCTCATAGCCCACAGGATCGGTCACGATTTGAAATAGTACCCATACGACAAAGATCAACCCCAAACTTAAAATCACTCCGGTGATACGGTGGGTGATGGATAGCATCGCCGTCAAGGGCAGCCGATAGACTTGCAGATGGGGAGAAAGCGGACGGGCGGAAGGGTTGGATTGGAGTTTTGACATTTTAGAAATCGATGCAACGGCCATTCTTTTCCCAATCGCCATAGCGGGTAGGGTCTAATGGCTGAAGCGGTAGTTGTTCTTGGTTCTCATGGGAACAAGGTGATTCTTCAACACCTTCGGGCTTCGGCTGCTTGGCTTCTTCTGGGTTTTGAGTACGCATCTGCCTTGTTGTCATTGTCGCGGACGTCAGTAGCATCGTCCTTAATAAATACCGGCCTTGGCCTAAGTGAGCTAAACGGAAAGAAAAATCCGCTACTGAATCAAAGGGAATTGTATGCGGTATCGAGGTGATTCTCAACCAGATTTGAAATCGGCTTAGGCTTACTGATGCCATACCCTTGCGCCAAATCCACCCCAATCTCCCGCAAGTTGGCCAAAATCTCCCCGTTTTCCACAAATTCTGCAATGGTGAGTTTCCCCATGATATGGCCAATTTCATTGATGGATTTCACCAAGGCGTAATCTATGGGGTCATTGGCGATATCTCTAACGAATCCGCCATCGATTTTCAAATAATCCACAGGCATATGTTTGAGATAACCAAAAGAAGACATGCCGCTGCCGAAGTCATCCAAAGCAAAACAACAACCTAATTCTTTCAATGCTTGAATCATTTCCTTGGCTTGAGAGAGGTTGGCAATGGCCACGGTTTCTGTGATTTCGAAACAAATTTTGACAGCGGGAATGCCGGTGACTTTAAACTGGTTAGTCAAAAACGCCAAAAAGTGCGGGTCCGAAACCGAAATACCGGAGATATTTATTCCCGCCAAATGCAACTCCCGCAAATGCGCGGGATGCGCGGCAAGCCATTGGAAAAAATGCTGGATTACCCAGCGGTCGATCAGGCCCATCAAATCGTAACGTTCGGCAGCCGGCAAAAACGCGCCTGGCGGCACCAGATCGCCTGCTTCATCCCGCATGCGGAGCAGGATTTCGTAATGGGTAAGAGTTTTGCTACCTTCTCGAACAAGCTCAATGGTCTGATAAAACAGCTCAAAAGCATTGCGTTCCAAGGCCCGGTGAATCTTGGCTACCCAATTCATTTCCTGGCGTCGCCGGGCCAGCTCTTTGTCGTCAGGTTGATAGACATGGACCCGGTCACGCCCCCTGTCTTTGGCCGCGAAACAGGCCTGATCTGCAGCCGCCATGATATCTTGGTGGTTTTGCTGTCCGCCGCGGAATGGAACTAGGCCGATACTGACCCCAACAGAAAAAGTATTACCATGCCAAAGAAAACGGTATTCCTGCACCGCCTGACGGATTTTTTCCGCACAATGCAATGCCCTGTCAAGAGGACAATGGGGCAGGATAATGGCGAATTCATCCCCTCCCAATCGAGCAATGGTATCCCCGGCGCGCAACCTCGATTGCATCAAGGAGCTGAGCTGACATAACAACGCATCTCCGGCGGCATGGCCGCAAGTATCATTCACCACCTTGAATTGATCCAGATCCAAGTAAAGCAAAGCGTGTTCAGACCCATCTCGATCGTTAAAAGGATCTTCCAACAGATGCTGTATCTTGAGTTCAAAGGCATTGCGGTTCATCAGACCGGTCAGGGGATCATGGGTTGCTTGATAATTGATTTTTTCCGCCATTTGCCGCTGTTCTGTTACGTCATGAAAGACCAAGACAGCCCCTAGGATTTGTCCATCTTTTGATCTAATTGGCGCGGCAGAATCCTCGATGGCGAATTGTTCGCCCTCCCGGGTAATAAGCTTGGTGTGGCCTTCCAACAAAACCACCTTGCCCGTAGACAACGCGCGGCTAACGGGATCATTGACTATTTTGTCGCCACTTTCTCCATCGACAATAAAAAAAACTTCGCTGATTTTTTTTCCCTCGGCTTCATGCTGCGGCCATCCAGTCAGCTGTTCAGCGATTGGGTTGATGGTCTTAACGATTCCATTATGGTCGGTCGTAATGACGCCATCCCCAATGGAGTGCAAGGTCACCTCGGCCAGCTCCTTGGATTCAAATAACGCCTCGTTTGCTTGCCTCAACTTCTCTTTTTGTGACTTCAGTTCCCGCATTGTTTGGGTAGTACGGTTAACAGTTTCCGCCAGCAAACGAATTTCACGGCTGCCCGATGGCTTAATCGAACTCTCCAAATCTCCGGACGATAAAGACAGCACACGTCGATAAATTTTTTTCAAGGGTCTGACAGCCAACCAATGGACAATGAGAAGAATCAGTATCGTCAACCCCCCAAGCGGGAGTAGCGTAGCAAACCAAACCCGCTCCATCCGCTTTTCCACCACTTGAGAGATTGCTCGATCCATCCAGGCAATTTCAATACTGCCAAAATGTTCTCCTTCAAAAATCACATCCCGGCGAAAACGAATCAACCCACTGTCTTCGGGCTGCTGGCGCTGCCACCGCAATAAGACGACATTATCTTCATTCCGTATCACCACAGAGTACAGGTCAGATTCTGAATTAGCGATTTGTTGCACCACCGTACGCATCACCGCCACATCCTCAGTTAACAGCGGCTCTAACAGCGAGGCGGAAAGCACGGCAAAGGCCTTTTCGCTGCGGTTTTCAAGCGCCCTGTATAATTCCCTGCGCTCCATCTCTCCGGTCAACTCACCCGTGATATAACCCACCACAGACACAGCCAAAACCAAGGGAATGAAGAGCGAAAAGGCCAATGACAGACCCTTGTTTCTTTTGGATTGATGAACTGCGAAACCCATGACCATGAAATACTATGGCGATAAAGCCGGAGAAAAAAATTGATGATTGCTGTCCATTGCCTGGGAAATAAATGCAAAATCCCCTTCCTCAGGAGGTAAAAAGCGCTCTTTGCCTAAGCTCAATAGACTTTTTTGAAGTGCTGTAAATAGCTGTTGCGATAATCCGAATCTTGCTACCCACGGTTTGGTGACATTTTCGAATGCCGCCAATACTCTAAGCGGCGCACCTTGCTGAACCAATTTCTTGAAAGTGCCTTCCTTTAATGCCCCTGCATCAAAGGTTCCATCGGCAACCGCCCATCCTACCCGGTCATGACGCCCCAAATATTCATACTTTTTAAGATCCGAGGCGCGCAATCCCGCTTGGTATAAATACTGTTGGGATAAGTAACGGCCAATGGTGGATCTCGAATCACCAAAGGCAAACGTTTTGCCTTTGAGTTCCTTCACTGAATTGATAGTTGAGTTGCGATGAACCACAATTACTCCGCTAAAGCGTTTTCTGCCATTGTTACTTTCCAAGGCAAGCAACCGAATGTCAGGATACCGTCTTTTCACACCTACATAGGAAGCGGGCCCCAAACGGGCAAAATCCACCTTCCCTGCTATTAAGTCCTCAATACCTTTGGCATAACTTCTGGCAATCTGCATGCGGATTCGTACCGGCTCTCCCAACATTGATTGCAAGCGACTTTGAATTTGATTGAGTACGGGTCTTAATTTTTTGACTACCGCGGTAGGTTTGTCGGTGGTATATACCCCAAACTTCAAATCCATTTGCGCGCAGACCGGCCCCAGCCAGGCCAAGCCAAATAATACCGCCAAAATTTTTTTGCAAAACCTTCCCATCGTTTTCCTCTCGCTCGATCTGTTTGATTATTGGCAAGACCCTTAGCCATAAAATTTAGACTAAATTGCGGCAAGTGACAGCATGTTGGGTGGGAAATTTTGCAAAGATTCCTCCCGGGCGGAGCATAGCGCAGCCAAAACCATGGCACCCCTGTCTCCTGACCGGGAGAATAGAAAAACGCCGGCAGACATACCCCGGCGGGGTGACCGCCATCAAACCTGGGCTAGGCCGCCTGCCGTGACAATGCTTCCAAGGGCAATTCCGGCAGCGGCTGAAGAAAACGCAGTCCCAGCTCTCCTTGATCGGTTTTCCTCACGACCTCGGCCGAAACGGTTTTACCGAGAATATCCAATCCCATGTCCAGGGTTTCACCCGGATGGAGACCGGCAACCCCTTGAATCCGCGCGCCGCTGCGGCTTAAATCGCTCAATTTGGCTTGCAGCACCTTCCCGCCTTGAATCACCCGCAAGGGAAGCCCAGTGGGTACCCGCCTCTCCCGGCGCCGGTCGGAAATTTTTTTGATCCTGCCATCGCCAGAAAGATGCACTACCTCCCCGTCATTCAAGAGCCGGGTGGAACCCTCCGCTCCGACAATCGCCGTCAGATTGTATTCACGGGCGACGATTGCCGCATGGCTAAGCCATCCACCGACCTCGGTAATCAGGCCCTTGGCGCGTGCGAACAAGGGCGTCCAGGTGGGATCAGTAAACCGCGCGACCAGAATATGACCCTCGCGGAAGGTATCAATATCTCCGGGATTACGGATCACCTGGACCGGACCGACAATGTCGCCTTCGCCGGCCACGCGGATACCGCTCAGTTCACTGGTACTCTCTTTGGTTAATTGAATATCCAATCCCAGCGTCTCTATCTTTCTAACCGATAGCTTTGCCGGCAACGACATGGAATGCCATTGCTGGGCCTGAATGATTCGTTCCGCAGCCAGGCCCAAGGCATTTTCTGCGATTTGCCGGTGCTTGAGTTTCAACACCTCGGACAGGGATAGATAAAATATTTCATCCCCAAGGCCAAAACGCTGGCCGATCTCCACCAGCAGTAGGCGCAAATTGGCCAATTGACGCAAGCAATCGTGCTTGGCCTCTTCCTTGAGCACCTGGAATCGCCGCGCCCTGTCCACGGTCATTCGCAACACCTTGCCCGCTGGCAAGGGGGGCGAGGACGCCGATGAGTGTCGACCGGCCCGTCCAAGAAGCGCCTCCACCATGCTGGCATCTTCCCGGTAACGGGGCTGGGATAACTCATAGTCATTGGGCGCGCGGTGGCCGAACAACCCGAGAAAATCCTCCAGGTTCCGTTTTCCCTCCCGGATTTCCGGCAACATTTCCATCGCCTGTTGGACGACCGTGGTGGCATCCGCCACCAAATAACAGGCCGGCGCCAGACCTTCCCTGGTTAATTGCCGGCTGGCGGTTTTCCAGTAGAAATCCGCGGCCACATTAATCACTTCAGCCTGGACATAGGTTTCCGTGACAAATGCCTCGGTCCATTCCCGCAGCAAGGTCAAAAGCTCATCGCGGCTGAAAACGCCAAGATCCAAGGCTTCGTGCAGACGCATTTGGTGACGGAAACGAGGCAGAAAATGTTCACGGAAATCCCGCTCAATCCACTGCGCGCCCCGGCTCAGACGAAACGCGGTTGCCGCCCCCGGGCCTTTTCCCGAGCGCCGCCGGCTTTCCTCCTGATTGATGTACAAGGCACCGAAACAAGTGACGAGCATCGGCGGCGAGTCTTCATCCACGTCATAGGGAATGCCGAGAATCCGGCACGCCATATCCGTGCTGCCACCCGGCGCCCACAAGCGTTCCATCAAGGACAAGCTCAATGGCGTGGGCCGGGGCAGCAATTCGGACAATTCGTTCTGAATCAATACCGGATCCCCGCCCCCGGCAACGGAAATCATGTCCAGAATCCGGCGGCGCTCGGCTTCCACGGAATCACGGTCAGCTATCGAAACGGTAATATCCCGAGCCTGCAGCAGATAAAATTTCCCTTGCGCGTACGCCCATTCAATATCTTGGGGGCGGCCATAAAGCGCTTCCACCCGTCGTCCCAACGCCAATAACGGTTTCAGATCTATCGGGGGCGATTGATCTTCCCACAGTTGTCCGCTCAGCCGTCCAAACCGAAAACCCTTGGGGGTGGCGGCACCGCTGACCAAAGCCTCTCCCACCCCGGTAATCATTTCCACCAACATACAGCCTGTGGTGGTGGGATGCTCGGTAAACAATACCCCGGCATATTCGGCGGGCACCATTTTTTGCACGACAATTCCCCCCGGTTCTTCCTGATTGCCGGCATAAGCTCCCGCCCGCCCGGAAGTAAAAGAACCACGGATTTCCCCGATGGCTGATTGCAAATCATCCCATTTCACGCCCAACTTGGATTCGAAAACCCCGGCGTAACTTTGCTGGGCGCCGTCTTCATTCACGCCGGAACTGCGCACAGCGACCTGCTCACACCACAGGCGCCGGTACAAATGGCGCATCTTGGATAACATTGTTTGCGGCCAGGGCTTGCCTTTCTCCAAAGTTCCTAACAACGTATCAGTCAAGACGAACCCATCAGGAACCGGAAGTCCCGCCGACATCATCTGCCCCAGCCGGATCGCCTTGTTGCCGCTTCCCCTATAGAAATGCGCCTTGGATAAAGGCACAATACCTGGATCCTGGCCAGCGGGCTCGGGAAAAGCACTCGGAGGGGTCTTTTCCGGTTCGCGTTCGCGCCGGAAGCGCCAGCGCGCCATGAAACCATGAAGAGAAATCAGAACAATGGTGAAAAGCAAATACCCATTGACGGCCGCATTTAAATGCCAGGCCAATGCTCCGATGGCGGCGGCAAATACCCCGTATAAAATTGTCCAGCGTCCGTTGCGCTTGGACGCCGTCGCCATTAAATAACCAAATAATGCCACACCCACTGCCGCCGGCAAAATCCGGGTAGGATCAGGCTGTCCAAGATCCTGTATCCAAAGGAAAGCCTCCGGGCGCTGTTCGGCCACCCGCTGGACTACCTGAAACAACACCAGAAATATAATAATCTGGGCCAAGGAAACCGCCATATTGCGCCCGGGTGTCAAACCATGGCGGCGGTAGAGCTTGAGGATGGAGCGATTGGCTTGGGGCTCGTCATCCTTAAACCGCTGCTTGATGGCGCTAACATCTTCCTTCAAACGGCGCTGCATCAACTGGTCCCGCTCGGCTTTCAAGGTCCAGGGCATAAACGCCAGCCGAAGAATCAAGACCACCACAGCAATGCCGGCCACAAGACTGCCCAGGGATGCCCGCAGCTTTAACAGTCCCGCCTCCAATGGCCCGGCGACCCAATCCAGCAAGGACCGGCCTTGCCTGGCCTTTATCCATTGAGCCACATGAGCCTTGGCGGCCTTGGGAAGAAAAAATTCGTGGGGCAAGCTGTAGCGCCCGAGAAATTCATAACCCAGGCGGCTAAGCCGTATCCCAAGTATCTGGGCATAGAAACAACTACGTTTATCGTAGCAAGGAGCGATAATGGGGCGGTTTTTGGGCAATGCCTTGAGCTTGGCTTCCAATTCCCCGGACGGCAACATGCGGATAGGTAAATTTACCGCGCCAGGCAGATGCCCCCGCTCAAAATCCCCCGGATAGCGGACATCCACAAACAAGGCATTATTGTCAGTAATCTGGTGGATAACTTCATCGGTCTTTAATAAAACCGTTTTGTTTGGGAAATCAGGCAAGTCCCTCAACTCCTTGGGAGAACGGCCATTGGCCATTGCTAGGGGACGGTTTTCGGCAATCCATTTTTCATAACCGCCCACCACGAAATTGCATGCATAACCCTGCCGGTTGAATTCCTCGCATAACTCGGAACTGCGGTTGCCGGAAAAACACATCAGGACGGTTCGGGCGCCGGGCTTGAGAAGCTTCTCGGGATGCCGGCGCAAGTCGGGATATCGGATATGCCAGCTCCCAGCGATACGGCCCTTCTCCACTTCCTCCGGCTCACGGATGTCGATTAAATTCAGGGGCCGGCCAGTATTGAGCCAGCGGGCCAACTGCTGGGTGGAAACACCCAGGGGATGCTGTAATTGTTGACTGAACGACAATGTCTTGAGAGAGACATCACCCACCTGCTTGCCTTCTTCCACCGAACCGCGGATCAAATTAAGCCGCAGCCTTCGGTTTTCCTCATCCACTTGGCGAGTGTACTGGAAAATATTCAAGCTTACCGATACCAGTAATCCTATCCATGCGCCCCTGAATACCCATCGCCAAGATTGGCGCCGCTCGGTGCGGTAACCTGGTTTATTGCCGGCTGAATAGGCAACCCCTCCCACCATCACCGACAGCACCCCCAGCAATTGCGCGGCGCTGGCGGAAAAATTGATGAGTAAATCCGGCGATGGGATTGCCCACGCCGGAACAGAAAGCAATCCTAAAAATAAAACCGTGGCACAACGATGCCCTACCCAAAAGGCACGTGGAAATAATGGCATTCTCCCCCCTTCTGCAAACAGCAAGCACACAACCCACGACGTCTCCGCGCCATGCGTCCTGCTTGTTCTGAATATTGTTACAATTGAATGACAACCCTCAAGAAAACAAGCGTAGACCAAACCGGGCAACATTCAAGGAAAGAATTATTTGTTTTCAGGTAGGACATAACAGACAGCAGGTTAATTGGCATGAATGTTAAGTGGCATGATTTTCTTGAACAGCGTATTACAGTCGCTACCCTGGATTTGGACGAGCCTTTAAGCGTTCTATCCCCTCTACCCACTTCGGGCATCATTGAAGTGCAAGGTAAAGATGCGGCAACCTTTTTGCAGGGGCAGGCGACCTGCGATGTACAGGGCTTGGGAGTCGAGGATAGCTGCCTGGGTGCTTTTTGTAATGTGCAGGGCAGGGTTATCAGTACCTTCAGGATATGGCACTGGGAGGAAGGATTCCGGCTTCTCCTGCCACAAGATTTGTTGCCAGTCATTTTAAAAAGACTGCAAATGTATGTGCTGCGGGCGGAGGTTCGATTACAAGCCAATCCTGACTTATGTTTGTTTGGCTTTTTAACTACCGCCCTGCCGTCCTTTCTGAATTTGCCTGCTCGCGCCAACCAAATTTGTCATAGCGATGAATTGTCATTCATACAATTGCCTTTTTCCGAATACCGTTTTCTGGCAATAGGCTCTTATGAGGCCGCTAAAGCTTGTTGGTCGAATTTAGTGGATCAGGGCCAGTTTAGTCAGCAGCCGAGCAGCTTCTGGCAATTGCAGGATATTCGCTGCGGCCTGCCGACCATCACGGCTGAAACCTCGGAAGCATTTCTCCCGCAAATGTTGAATCTGGATCTGCTTGGCGGGATCAGTTTTGAAAAGGGGTGTTATACCGGCCAGGAAGTGATTGCGCGGACGCACTATCGAGGCACAGTCAAACGCAGGCTTTACCGGGCCCAAATAGACACCACGGAGACAGTCAACCCTGGAGAGATTTTGGCACAGGGGGAAGACACGGTTGGTCATATAGTGAATGCTGCGCCGGTGACGAAAAATATATGGGAATGCTTGGCTGTCGTGTTGTGTGACCGGGTTCAAAAAATTCCCACCTTCTTACACAAACCTGAAGGCCCACCTTTGCAGTGGCTGGAACTAGCCTATACTTCCTAAATGTAATGTCACAGCCAGGAAAGTTCACCATGCAATTCAACAGCGATCAGGAATTTCTTGCCTTTCTTCTTGATGAAATTGAAAACGACCGCATCACCCTGCCCTCCCTGCCCGAAGTGGCGCTTGAAGTCAAAGAAGCCCTAGATAAAGGAAATGTCACCGCCTCCAAACTGGCCGATATCATTGCCAAGGATACCGCTTTGTCGGCAAAGCTTTTACAAGTCGCGAACAGTCCCATGTACCGGGCCAGGGCGGAAATCACCAATATCCAAATGGCCGTCATGCGCATGGGCTATGACACCGTTCGCACTTTGATGTTGAGCCTGGCGATGAAACAGGTTTTCCAACCCACTTCACCTTTGTTGAGCCAATATCTTCAGGAAATCTGGCAAACGAGTGTCAATGTGTCCGCCATCAGCCGGGCTCTGTCGGCCCTGGCACCAAATCTGGATTCCGAACAAGCCATGCTGGCGGGGCTGATCCACCAGATCGGCAAGCTGCCCATCTTGACACTGGCGGAGCAAATGCCGGAACTGGCGAACGATAAAGCTACGTTAGGGCCCCTGCTAGAGTCGCTGCACCCGCAAATCGGCGGCGTTATCATGAAACACTGGCGCTTCCCAGAAGCCCTGTATAAAGTGGCTACCGAATATTGCCAGTGGCAACGTCAAACGGACAACAGCGAAGCCGATTACGTCGATTTGGTCCAAGTCGCCTATTTTGAAAATCTCACCAGCAATGGACAAGAACCGCCCGTGGATCCCGCTCAGGTAACGGCTTTTGGACGACTGGGGCTGGAACCTGAAATTGAATCCATTGAAATGGAAGGTATCGAGGAAACCAAAGCCCTGTTTAATTAACCACTCAGCATTCCCCCTCGTAGAGGGTGCCGTAAAAGCCCATCCATAGGCTTTTCCGACTCCTCCATTTTCAATGGCTTTTGTCCATCGAAAATGGCGATGCGTCCCTGCATCACAGAGGCTGTCGCCTTGTGAGACACCCTCTCGTAGCAAAGAGCAAGGCCGGCTTCACCGGTCTTGCTCTTTTATTGGAACAGGAGTTGTTCCTACGGAAGTCAGCCGGTATAGTTAAGCAACTACTGACTTTACTTACTTAAAGACATGAACCAAAAGGCGCTCAGACGCTTCCGTATCATTGGCATCAGCACCATTACCGCCGTTTATTTGCTGATTTTAATCGGCGCTATTGTGCGGGCTTCCGGGGCAGGCATGGGATGCCCTGACTGGCCCACTTGCTTCGGCCACTGGATACCCCCTACCCAAGAATCTCAACTTCCCCCCAATTATCATGAAATCTACGCCGATCTTGGTTACGCCAACACCAACTTTAACCCTGTCAAAACCTGGACGGAATATTTCAACCGTTTGGCAGGCGTAACCATTGGCATTTTGATGATTCTTACCACCGTTTTCGCTTTTCCATTTTTAAAAGGGGGGGATAAAGGAATATTTTATTTGAGTTTGACTGCGCTGTTACTGGTGATTTTTCAGGGATGGCTAGGCGCGGTAGTTGTCAGCACCAACTTGCACCCATTGATGATCACTGCCCATATGTTACTGGCCTTAACCATTGTCGCCCTGTTAATTTATGCCGTGGCCAGGTCACAACGGGATTACTTCGTCAAACTTAATTCCCATGCGCTGAATCGAACTGTCTATGTGGGATTATGGCTAATATTGGGCATGACATTAATACAAATCATCCTAGGCGCCCAGGTAAGGGAAGCCGTGGACATGATTGCTAAGGCCCACGAATATCAGAACCGTTATCTGTGGCGGCAAGAGTTGCCCTGGGTATTTTATGTCCACAGGGCCTTTGCTTTTATTGTATTAACCGCTAACTTCTGGCTGATTTGGCAGTTTCTTAGGACGCTGCCGGAAAATCACCTATTATTCCGCTTAAGTATCGTTTTAGGGATACTGGTTGTATTAGCTGTGGGAGCAGGGATCAGTTTAGAACGCCTGGGGATCCCCCCTTTTATTCAGCCAATTCATTTACTGTTGGCGAATTTGATTTTTGGTGCTCAATTTTTCCTGCTAGTTGCCTTTCGCTATTGCCGCATCACAGAACCGGAAACATCCTCAAGCGAAGAAATCTCTGCTCATTTATAAGAGCAACTTTCTGAAATTATCTTGAGTCCTGGGAACTTCTGTTTCAGCTCCTTTTCAAGGCGCATGGGAATGCTGCGGTCCACATGAATCCAATGTAATATCCGGTAGCGCTTCATTGGCATCACTTTCACTTCAATCCCTTTTTTCCGCAACCGCCTGGCAGCAATTTCCGCCCTTTTTCTTGTATCGAAAACGCCCAACGAAATAGCGCCCTTCCAGGGACCTGTTTCAAACAACCATAAATCCCGTAAACCTTTGTCCTGCAGTTCTGCCAAAGCAAGCCGGGACGATTCGATAGAATCTTTGGGGGGATACATTAGCCAATAACCTCTGGTCTCAATCACGCTCTTGGTTTTAACTTTGGCGTTGAGACCAGCACTTTTTAGTTGCTCCCCCACCCGATGCGCGGTAACCAAACCCTGGAAAGGACCAATACGATAGCAACCACCCAAAATCACTTTGGGTTTCTTTTGAGGAGACTGCTTGTTCTTGAGTTGCTTTTGAGCTTCTTTGCGAGGTTTGGTTACGGTTTTCGGGCTAGCGGAAGCTTTTTTTTTTGTTGGTTTCTTTTTTTCTTCCCTAGCCGTTGCCGGCGCCGGCGCTTCAGAAAGCTCCTCTATCAATACCAGACGTTCAACTGGCCTACCCGCATCCCCCACCACGCGGACCGATTCAGGCGAGCTAACAAAAAGCTCACGCAAAAAAACGACGCTATTAAGTATTAAAAGCACTAAAAAAACTTTATTGGTTAAATTCATTGTTCTCGACCGACTATAACCATTCCTTTCCAAACGAGATCCGGTACCCATTGGCAAGGAAAGCTCAGCTCTTGATTTATTTTGGCCGCATCGCCCCCCGTGATGATCCAATGCAGCTTGGGTAATTGTCTGTGCATTCTTTCCAAGAATCCAACAAGCGCATGAAAAGCACCGGCTTGTACAGCCGCTCCGGTATTATCCGCCAGTATTTCACCGGATTTGTATTCTTTCATTATAGTTTGAATACCGGGGGCTCGCTCCAATAATGCCTGCCCCATCAGGCTTAACCCGGGACAAATCACCCCCCCACGATGCTGGCCGTTGGATTCTAGCACGTCCAAAGTCAAGGCTGTACCACAATCCACAATACACGCCGGCAAGGCGCAGTGATGCCGAGCAGCGATCAAGGCGAGCCATCGATCCACGCCCAGGGTTTCCGGTTGCCGGTAGCCGTTCATTACACCGTAACCTTGCGCTTGGGTTTGAATGATTTCTGGTGAAATATGCCAGGTTCGCTCAGCCCACGCACATATTTGGCGGGTGACTGATTCATTGGCAACACTGGCTATCAAGATCCGGCTGGGTCTAGAAATGTTGACCCAGCATTGCGCCAATTCAGCCTGTGATAAGCCTTCCGAGACTCGTAATGCGGATTCCTCTCTAAGACGTCCATCCTGCCATTGCACCCATTTAAACCGGGTGTTACCACAGTCCACCAGCAAATCCATCACGAACCCTTTAGGCGCAGCTTAATATCCCCAGCTGCGAGTAAGCACCGCCTGCCGTCAGGCAATTTCAGCTTTAATTGACCATTGTCGGCGATATCTTCGGCAATGGCATCAAACTGATAACCGCCTTGCTGAACAATGACTTCCTTTCCAAGAACGCAGTTCCACCGCCGCCAGTCTTCCAGCCAAAACCTAAGCCCTTTCGATTCGTATTCCCCGAAAAGCCGCATCAACTGGCAAATCAATGCTGCAATAATTTGGTTTCTGGAAGGCTTTGCGTCAGGAAGAAGCGCTTTCGCGTCAATCCAGGGCTGATCAATTTTAGAAGATGCCCCGCTGGGCATGTCCAGATTCAATCCTATTCCCGCCACCACCATGCATTGGCCTTGACTCTCCACTCTCGCTTCCACAAGGATGCCGCCCAGTTTCCTGGCCTGGTATAAAATATCATTGGGCCACTTTAGATTGAGCTGGGGAAAACCCTGCTGCAGTAAAGCGCGAACAACGGCCACCCCAACTGCCAAACTAAGTCCGCCGACGCGTTCCGCGCTGGTAAATCGCCATAACATGGAAAGATAGACATTGACCCCATAGGGAGAGATCCAACGGCGCCCCAGCCGCCCCTTTCCAGCTGTTTGCATTTCCGCCAAACAAACGCAACCTGTGGGTTTGTCTTGAGCGGTTTCCATCAGATAAGCATTGGTGGAAGGCAGGCTGGAAAATATTTCAAGGGGAATTTGGGCTTGGGGACAGGCTGCCTGAAGGTGGGATTCTATCAGCGATTTATCCAGTAATTCGAGCGGCTTTACCATGCGATAGCCTCTGCCGCTCACCGCCGCCACCTCCAATCCCGAAGATTTAAGTTTTTGAATCCGCTTCCAGACAGCGGTTCGGCTGATACCTAGATTTTCTGCTAATTGCTGTCCCGAATGGAATTTGCCATCGGACAACTGCCTGATTAACTGGATTGTCGTCTCGGAAATGGTAGGCAAAATGTGTCAATCTTTTCATCTAAAGAGGAAGCATTATAGCAATTTGACCTTACTTGGTATTTTGCTTCTGCTCTCTCAAGTCAGCCATTTGCCGCTGAACCACATGCCGAATCAAAAACTCCTGGTCACTTTCTTGAATCTCGGTAAAATCCACCCCGACCCGGTAATCACCGCCTTCCTTTTGCTGGCAATATACCACCCTGCCATAAACAACAATACCCGCCAGGGCAGGCGGGACGACCAGTTTCAATTCAAGGCTGTCGCCTTCCTGCAAAAGTTCTTGAGTATCAAAAGCAATCCCCGTGGCGCTCAAATTGACATGGCAGGTCGGTTGATCCACAAATTCCGATTGGCTCATCACCAAGGCACGGGCGATAAGATCCAGCTTCTTCTCCAGGGTTTCAAGATAATCCGCCACATCCGGGCTGCTCCGTTGAATCCGGTGTAGCTGGGATTTGGATTGCTGGGCCAGATAATCCAAATTTGCCGTCAAGGAAAATGTATCGGCAAGCCGTTTCCTGGCTTCGTCCGATTCCATGGCTTCACCGCTAGCCATTGGACGGTAGGCTAACACGATTTCATCCTCGACTCTAAAATAACGGCGACGCTCATTCACGGGATTGGAAGAACTTTCAGTCATTCAATATTACTCCATAAGTAAATCAGGCTGGGTTGGTTCAAATGATTCTTGCACTAGAATAATTTCCACCCGGCGATTCCGGGCCCGGTTCTTGGCATTCACATTTGGCACCAAAGGACGGGTATCGGCGTAACCCACCACCATCATTCGTTTTGGATCCACACCGCCCCGCAATAGCTCATGGGCGACAGTCACCGCACGCGCGGAGGATAACTCCCAGTTGGACCGATACCATTCGGTAGCAATGGGAACATTATCGGTATGGCCGGCGACCAGCACTTTTCCTTGGCTGTTTTTTACCGCTTGGATGATTTTTTTCATGGCAGAACTAAAACCAGCATTGAGTACGGCGCTTCCGGAAGGGAACGAACCTTTTTCATGAATCCGGATAATAATCTTGCCCTGTTCGGTTTCAATACTGATCTTGCCGGCACGAATTTCCTCGGTTAGCGATTCGCGTATTTTCCTGGCTTCTGCCTCTAGTTTCTTTTGCTGCTCTTGGGCCAGCCGGGCCGCCATTTCCTCCCGGCTCATTTTGCCATTGCCCTTGGTGGCCTCTGGAATCTCTAGATTCGGTAACTCTTCGGTAGTGGTCTGGCGGATTTCCTCCAATGGCGTGGGCTGCGTGGTAGCGGGACTGAAGTGCTGGGCAATGACGCTGGTCCCTTTGACCACTTCGTAAGCCACAACCTCTTTTTGCACGCCAAAAGCATTTTTCAAGGAAGCCGCCATCTGCCGAAAACGCACCACATCCATGGTGGCAAACGATAACAACAATACGAAAAAGCACATCAACAGCGACATTAGATCCGCAAAGGTCATCACCCAAGCGGGGGCGCCGGCCTTGCATTTCGGGCAATCGGCTTCATCTGACATTAGCTGCCCTCGTTACTTTCGGTTTTTGGACTCCAAAATCGTGTTGCACTAATCTCCCTCACCATTGGTTCGCTTCTTCTCTGGCAGATAGGTATTGAGCAATGCTTCTAATACTTTGGGATTCATCCCTTCCTGAATGCCATTGATGGTTTCGATAATCAGCGATTTGGTGTCCCTTTCATATTCGCTAATCAACGCCAGTTTATCCGCCAAAGGTATCGCAAAGGCATTGGCAATGACCGCTCCGTATAGCGTGGTAAGCAGCGCCACTGCCATGGCGGGGCCGATACTGGCAGGATCGGACATATTGGCAAGCATTTGCACCAGACCCACCAAGGTGCCAATCATGCCCATGGCCGGTGCCATGTCACCCACGGAACTCCACATGGTTTGGCCCACTTCATGACGCTTGATGGCCATATTGATGTCCTGGCTGAGCATTTTCCGAATCAAAGCAGGGTCGTGTCCGTCCACGCACAGGCTGACCCCTTTTTGCAGGAATTCGTTTTCCACGGTTTCATTTTCCAACGCCAATAGGCCGTTTTTGCGGGCAACATCGGCCAAACGCACAGATTCTTCAATCAATTTGGCAGGATCTTCCAGCTTGTTGAAAAACGCTTTCAGGGCAACGCCAAAGGAACGAAAAAAATCAGACAACGGGATTTTCATTAAGGTCACCATGAATGTTCCCCCGAACACAATCAGAATCGAGGGAACATTGACGAACAAGCCAAAATCGCCACCCATCATAATGGCGGCAATGATAATCCCCATACCGCCCAAAAATCCGACTAAGGTTGCGATATCCAAGGTTGATCCTCCTAAATTGCGTTTCTCTAATTAAAAAGTAGCACGCGCAGGGAAAACGGAAAGGAACGGGGAGCTAAAGCTCAAAAATTTTATCGGCCTTGAAATCCTTGACCAATTTTTTACCGTGATAGCCACGCGGATTACATAACACAAGCGTATCGGCACAACGATATTCCCAGACAGAATGGGTATGGCCATGAAACCAGGCGGAAATATCATACTGATACATGAGTTCGCGCAAATCATTACAATAGGCATAACGATTAGGCGCGGAAGGAGAGCGCCCCCAACTCCAGAAAGTCGGCGCGTGGTGAGTGACCACCACCGTTTTTCCCGAAAAAGGCTTGGCGAGCATCTGCTCCAACCACTGACGCGACTGCCAATTTAGCCACCGGTATTGATCTATCCGGTATATGCCGCCTTGGTAGCGAATCTTGTGAAAATCATTCACGCAGTCCAGCAATTCTTCCGCGTCTGTCTCGCCATCCCCCAAATTGGTCCATAAAGTACACCCCAGAAACCGAATGTCTCCGAGAATAACGCTTTGATTTTCCAGGAAATGAACATGACCGCCTTCCGAAGCCATCTCAAGCTCAAGCAACACGCGGCTATGATCGTGGCCGTAAAATTCATGATTGCCTGCCACATAGATCACCGGCAAGGGCTGTTGTTGCAGCCACTTGAGTCCCTGCAAGCCAACACCAATATCGCCGGCAGCCACAATCACATCCGCTTCGGCCGGTGGCAGTTTTAGTTCGCCAAATTCCAGATGAATGTCAGAAAAGTAATGAATCCGCACAACGAAGAGATTTCAATTTATAATTGGGAAACTTTGAAACAGGTCCAAATATCCATGACATTAATACTAGCAGCTAACCAAAAATCAGCATTTTCATCATGAGCACACCTCCCATCCCCAGAAAGTCCACCCTAGGCGTTAACGTCGGCCATGTACAAATTGGCGGCGGCGCGCCGATTGTCGTGCAATCGATGACCAATACCGCCACTGAGGATATCCAAGGGTCCGTGGAACAAGTCCTGTCATTGGCCCGCGCCGGATCGGAACTCGTGCGTCTGACGGTCAACACCGAAGAAGCCGCAAAGGCCATTCCCAAAATCCACGAGAAACTGCAGCAACAAGGATGTGAGGTGCCATTGGTAGGGGATTTCCATTTCAATGGCCACAAATTGCTGGCTAAATATCCCGCTTGCGCCGAGGCGCTGGCAAAATACCGGATCAACCCAGGCAATGTCGGGCGGGGTTCCAAGCGCGATCCCCAATTTGCGCAAATGATTGAGATGGCTTGCCGCTATGACAAACCCGTGCGCATCGGCGTTAATTGGGGCAGTCTCGATCAAGCGGTATTGGCAAGACTGCTCGATGAAAATGCCCGGCTTCCCAATCCCAAGGACCTCGATGAAGTCATGCGGGAGGCAGTGATTACATCGGCCCTGGAAAGTGCCGCCAAAGCGCAAGAACTGGGATTGGCCGCCGACAGGATCATCATTTCTTGCAAGATGAGCGGGGTTCAGGAACTGATTGCGGTTTACCAAGAGCTAGCCAAGCGCTGTAACTATGCCTTGCATCTTGGGCTCACCGAAGCCGGCATTGGCACCAAAGGCATTGTTGCTTCAACGGCGGCACTCTCGGTACTGTTGCAACAAGGCATTGGCGACACTATTCGCATTTCCCTGACCCCGGAACCTGGCGCCTCCAGAACCAAAGAGGTCGTTGTCGCGCAGGAGATCCTCCAAACTATGGGTATCCGTTCTTTTACTCCAATGGTTATTTCCTGTCCAGGATGCGGCCGCACCACCAGTGATTATTTCCAGCGCCTGGCCCAGCAAATCCAGGATTTTTTACGAGAGAAAATGCCGCAGTGGCGCGAAGTTTATCCCGGCGTCGAAGAGATGCACGTGGCGGTTATGGGTTGTGTGGTCAACGGCCCCGGGGAAAGCAAAAACGCCAATATCGGCATCAGCTTGCCGGGTACGGGAGAAAGGCCCGTGGCTCCTGTTTATGAGGATGGTCAAAAAACGGTCACTCTGAAGGGCGATCGCATTGCGGAAGAATTCCAAGCGATCGTTGAAGATTACGTTGCCAGCCACTATGGACAGGCCAAATCCGCTTGAATCTTTTTCTATCAGACATAAAAATAAAAAACCGCCAGGAAAGGATTCCCGGCTTACCGCCGGGGCCTTTCTGAACGGTTGACTTGATTGCGCTAAAGTTTAGCTTTAGTCAATTAATTCCAGCGTTGCGCCTGGGCTTTCCAACTGCCATCCGCCTGACGCTTGAAGACGTTATAAATCACGCCATCATAGGAATACTCCAGGCCGTCTTCCTTATTCACCCAACGCACCGATGAAACCACGGTGTCATCCTTGGCATAAATCACATCTGTCAAATCAAGTTTGAAGTGATTCGGGTTGGAATCAAGCAGTTGCTTCCAAAAACGGCGGATTGCCTGCTTGTCCTTGGCAGTTTTTCCATTTGGCAACAACACCACGGCATTGTTGGCATACAACCGCATCAATGCATCAATGTTGCCCGAATGCAGTACAGCATTCCATTGAGCAACGGCATCTCTGGCCATTTTTTCCGAAACTTGCTTGGAATCATCAGCAAACCCATTCGCCATGCCTAACGCCAATGCAAGGAATAGTACGATTTTTTTCATCAAGTCACCTCATTTAAGTTTATAGATAGAACTGTCGATTATTATAGATTAAAAAATTCATAATAGTTCTATTACAGTTTGATTCTTTAAACGAAACAATATGCGTCCATCCTGGGTGGACTCATCCTTTTAACTAATCATAGTTAACTTAAATGAAGAAAATGTGACTCAACGCTAAAAAGACAAAGAGACTGGGTGGAAATTAAATCAGTTGCCCAACGAATGGGAAACAACAAAACTGCTCAGTCCCAGTGTTTTTTGTAATTCCGCCTGCCATTGCAAAGCTTTGTCTTTTTCTAGGGCAGGACCGACTAAAACCCGGTAAAGGCTCTTTTTCGACGATCCACTGGCTTCTTCGACAAAAGCGGGAAAACCCGCCTGACGTAACTGATCCCGCATGAGTGTCGCGTTCTCAGCCTGGGCGAAACTACCAGCCTGCACCGCCCATGCAGATGGAACAGGAACATTAGGCAATGACTTGGACCGAGCCAAAGCCTGATTGCCCGCTTCAGCCGTGGTTTCTTGCATTTGCCGGAGCCGGGCTTCAAATTCTTGCTTGGGAAAAGTTGGCGGCTGCGCATCAAAAATACGATCCTGCTCCAGGGCATCTTCAAACAACATGGGCAAAAAGATTATCGCCAACAGCACCAATACCGCCGCGCCAACCAAGCGTTGTTTCAGTCGTTGTTCCACGCTTTTCCAGGACCCGATAAAAAAGCTGAAATCAAAAAAAAGGAACCGAAAACCACCAGCAAATCATCAGGCCCCGCTTGCTTTTGAAGCTTTTCCCAAGCCTCCTCGATATTGCTACATCCAGCAACAGGCAAAGGCATGTCCAATTTGGAAAAGGCTTCGAGCAAACGGGTTTCCGGCATGGTTCTGGTATTTTCCAACGGCGCCAGCACCCAGCCATCGATAATATTTCGCATGCTGGAAACAACGCCTTCGATATCTTTATCAATCATGACTGTAAATAAAGCGAAAATCTTCCTCCCGGGAAAATTTTGCAGTAAATACTCCGCCAGCAAACCCGCTGCTTGAGGATTATGGGCGACATCCAGCAGTATTTGCGGTCGCCCGGGTAAAAGTTGATATCTTCCCTGCAAGCGCGCTTTTTGAAGCCCTTCTTCAATGGCGGACCTGTCCACTGGAAGCGCTTGAGCAAGGTGCATCAATGCCTCCAGGACAGAACTGGCATTAGCAAGTTGCTGTTTTCCTGGCAGGCCCGGCAGGGGCAAATTCTTTAGCGCCAAACGGGAGCCCTGCCAAGTCCATCTTTCGTTCCCCGAATATTCGTAGCTAAAATCCTGGCCCAATCGGTACAGGTGGGTACCTATTTCCCGGCCATAATCCAGCAAAGATTGCGGCGGCTTGGTATCCCCGATCACTGCGGGACGGCCCCGCCGAAAAATGCCGGCCTTTTCAAAACCAATGGCGTCCCTGGTCTCTCCCAGCCAACCCTTGTGATCGATGTCAATACTGGTAATCAAGGCCACATCGCCGTCAATAATATTCACGGCATCCAAGCGGCCGCCGAGCCCTACTTCGAGCAATTGCACATCCACCGCAGCTTCGGCAAATAAGTCTAAAGCGGTCAACGTGCCAAACTCAAAAAAACTCAAGGTGGTCCCTAAACGGCACTGATCTATACGCGAGAATGTATTACAAATCGCTTCATCGGCAGCGGGCTTGCCATTGATGCGAATACGCTCGTTATAGTGAAGTATATGGGGGGAGGTATAGGCGCCCACCCGATAACCCTGGGCGCGTAAAATGGATTCCAATAACGCGACACAGGAACCTTTGCCATTGGTTCCCCCTACCGTGATGGTCAGGGGTTGTTGATAATCGGGCCGCAAGGACTCGAAAACCCGTTTAACCCGGGCCAACCCTAAATCGATCTTCCGGGGGTGAAGGGATTCTTGCCAGGCAAGCCAATCGGCAAGCCTGCTAAAACGGGACGGTTTAGATTTCGCCGTCGCCCTCATGCCCTATCTCGGAAGGTTCCGGAATCACACCTGGTGTTGTTTCTAGGCCTACCTCCTCAGGCTCTGAAGGTCTCTCAGATTTTTCAGGCATCCGCCGATGGGTGAGCATGGCTAACAGGCTCGCCAAGGTATCGCGCATATCACGGCGATCCACAATCATGTCCAGCGCGCCGTGTTCAAGCAGGAATTCGCTGCGTTGAAACCCATCTGGCAGGGTTTCACGGACAGTTTGTTCTATCACCCTGGGGCCTGCAAAGCCAATCAAGGCATTGGGTTCAGCAATATTCAAATCCCCCAGCATGGCCAAGCTTGCCGATACGCCGCCCATGGTGGGATCGGTCATCACCGAAACAAAAGGCAAACCCGCGCCCGACAAGCGGGCCAAAGCCGCCGAAGTTTTGGCCATTTGGAACAATGATAATAGCGATTCCTGCATTCTCGCGCCGCCGCTGGCGGAAAACACGACAAAGGGGATTTGCTGCTCCAGCGCCCGATTAACGCCGCGGACAAAACGTTCGCCCACCACCGATCCCATAGACCCTCCCATGAACTGGAAATTAAACGCCGCCGCCACTAAGGGCTCACCTTTCAAGCGACCGTGGACGACAATCAGCGCTTCAGTCTCCTCGGTGGTTTTTTGCGCTTGGGACAAGCGGTCTTTGTATTTTTTGGTATCTTTGAATTTGAGTGGATCGGTGGAACGCAAATTTTCACCGATTTCCTCCCGATGTTCCGGGTCCAGAAAAAAATGCAGACGCCTGCGACCGCTGATGCGCAGGTGGTGGTTGCACTTGGGGCAAACTTCCAGGTTGCGTTCCAACTCGGCCTTGTAGAGAATTGCACTACAAGCGGGACATTTACTCCACAACCCTTCCGGCACGGTGCTTTTGCGATTACCTTCGGTACGGATTTTCGAAGGAACTAATTTTTGAAACCAACTCATTAATCTTCAACCTTAATTAGCCGACCTTGTCCATTGCCGCCCGCATTTCAGCCAACAATGTGGTGATAGCAGCGGCAATTTGTTCCGGCTGTTCATTATTTTTTTCTACTTGACTCACCAACACGCTACCCACGACGACAGCATCGGCAATACTGGCCATTTTCGCCGCGGTTTCAGCATTTTTGACACCAAAGCCAACGCCCACAGGCAACGTTGACAAAGCCCGAATCTCATCAACTTTCCGTTTTACGTCATCCAAGTCCAAATGAGCCGCACCAGTCACACCCTTTAAAGAGACATAATAGAGATAACCCTGCCCTACTCCGTCCACTTTTTTAATTCGCTCGGGAGTACTCGTTGGCGCCAGCAGAAAAATCGGATCGATATCGGCTTCAGCCAATAAAGGCAATAGCTCCCCTGCTTCTTCAGGGGGCATATCCACGGTGAGCACCCCATCAACGCCGGATTCGCCTGCCGCGGAAGCGAATTGGGCATATCCCATCCTTTCAATCGGGTTCAAATACCCCATCAAAACCACCGGAGTATCTCCATCCTGCTCGCGGAATTGCCTTACCATCGACAGCACATCCCGCAAACTGATGTGGTGCCGGAGCGCGCGTTCGCTGGCCCGCTGAATCACTGGCCCATCGGCCATAGGATCGGAAAACGGCACGCCCAGTTCGATAATATCCGCACCAGCTTCCACCATTTGGTGCATCATCGGTACCGTGAATCCGCGCTGCGGATCTCCTGCAGTCAAAAAAGGAATCAAAGCCTTGCGTCCCTGACTGGCCAGACGCTCGAAAGTTTGGGCAATCCTGCTCACAGATTCAGCCCCTCCCACTTGGCAACGGTATGAATATCTTTATCACCTCGTCCAGATACATTGACGATCATAATTTCATCCTTTTCCATTTGTGGCGCCAGTTTCATGGCGTATGCCAACGCGTGACTGGATTCCAAGGCGGGCATGATGCCTTCAATTCGGGTCAGGCTATGAAAAGCCTCCAGGGCCTCGGTGTCGGTGATGCTCACATAGTTGGCCCGGCCCGTATCTTTCAGCCAGGCATGTTCAGGACCCACGCCGGGATAATCCAGGCCAGCGGAAATGGAGTGGGTTTCAATGATTTGGCCATCTTCGTCTTCCATCAAATAGGTCCGGTTGCCATGCAATACTCCTGGTTGTCCCGCGCATAAGGGAGCCGAGTGCCTGCCGGTTTCGATACCTTCCCCCGCCGCTTCCACGCCGTACAATGCAACGTCTTCGTGTTCCAAAAAAGGATAAAACAAACCGATGGCATTGGAACCACCGCCAACGCAAGCCACCAGGGCGTCCGGCATGCGCCCGGCTTGCTTGAGAATCTGCTGCTTGGCCTCGCGTCCAATCACCGATTGAAAATCACGTACCATTGCCGGATAGGGATGGGGACCGGCGACGGTGCCAATGATATAAAAGGTGTCATCCACATTGGTTACCCAGTCCCGAAGCGCCTCATTCAAGGCATCCTTGAGGGTTTTAGAGCCGGAAGAGACGGGACGTACCTCCGCACCCAATAAGGACATCCGATAAACATTGAGCTTTTGCCGCTCGACATCCACTTCCCCCATGTACACCACGCATTCCAATCCCAAGCGCGCCGCCACGGTAGCTGTCGCCACCCCGTGCTGACCGGCGCCGGTCTCGGCAATTACCCGCTTTTTACCCATGCGTTTTGCCAGCAGCGCTTGCCCCACGGTGTTATTTACCTTGTGAGCCCCCGTGTGATTGAGGTCTTCACGCTTGAGATAGATTTTTGCGCCTCCCAATTCCCGGGTCCATCGCTCGGCGAAATATAAAGGAGAAGGACGGCCCACATAATCCCGAAGATCTTGATCCAATTCAGCCAAAAACTGTGGATCCCTCAAATATTTTTCGTAGGCTTCGTTTAACCCTTCCAAGGGATACATCAACGTCTCGGGGACGAAGATCCCGCCATAGCGGCCGAAATGTCCATTGACATCGGGCCACTGATAATTTTTAAGCTGCTCTGGTGCAGTCGCCATAGGTTACCTCTTGAATAAAAGCCGCCATTTTTTCGCTATCTTTAATGCCGGGCCTGGACTCCACCCCGGAACTGACATCCACAGCGAAAGGACGAACCCGTTCAATGGCGGTTCGAACATTGCTGGGGGACAACCCACCCGCCAAGATTACGGGTAGCGGCAAGTTGGGGGGAATATAGGCCCAGTCAAAAGACTGCCCCGTACCGCCTCTCGCTTTTGGATGCCAGGCATCTAAAAGCAAACTCTGCGCCGAATTAAAACGCCGGGCCTCTAAATTCAAATCCACGCCTGGCTTCACCCGAATCGCTTTGATGTACGGCCGGGAAAAATGGCTGCAAAAGGACGGCTGTTCATCGCCATGAAATTGCAGGACGTCCAATGGCACTTCGGCGAGAACCGCTTCCACTTCTTGGACAGTTGGATTGACGAACAAACCCACCGTACTCACGAAAGCCGGCAAACTGCCTACAATTTCCGCTGCCTTTTCAACCGTAATATGCCGGGGGCTAGGGGGATAAAATACCATGCCCAATGCGTCAGCGCCCAAATTGGCCGCAATTTCCGCGTCCTTAACGCGGGTCAAACCACAAATTTTAACCCGGATTCTATGCAAAATCTTCCTCTATCTCTATTCGCTTCAAATCTTGGGGGAGACGATCAAAAACCTGATGCCGCGGGATACCAAAATAATCTGGATACCACACCCCGGCCAAATACAAACCATGAGGCGGCGCGGTGACCCCGCCCGCCGTTCTGTCGCGGGCCTGCAAAACCTCTCTGGCCCAGTCAGGATCGCGCTTGCCACTGCCGATGGCCATTAGTACACCCACAATATTCCTTACCATATTGTGGAGAAAAGCATTGGCAATCAGATCCACCACGATTTCCTCCCCTTCCCGGCTTACTTCCAATAAGTACACTCGTCGGTAGGGGCTCTTGGACTGACAATAAGGGCCGCGGAACGAACTAAAATCATGCTCCCCAAGGAGGTGATTTGCCGCCACCTGCATTGCCGTCACGTCCAAAGGATAATAACACCAAGTCACTTGTTCCCGCAGCAACGCTGAGGCTGTCTTCCGGGTAAAAATCCGGTAGCGGTAATAACGGGCAATCGCTTGATAACGGGCATGGAACTCATCTTCTACACCGCGAGACCAAAGGATACGTATATCATCGGGCAGATATGTATTTGCCCCCATGGACCAGGCTTTAAGGGGGCGCTGGACAGAGACATCAAAATGGACAATTTGCTCCCAGGCATGGACGCCGGCATCGGTACGGCCCGATGCAATCACCCGAATAGGGGCGGCGGCAATTTTGCTCAAGGCAATTTCCACCCGTTCCTGAATGGAATCACTATGCTTTTGAAATTGCCAACCTGCATAGCGGCTGCCATCATATTCTAATTTAAGAGCGATGCGCATGGTGTAAAAAATTTTTTGTCTAAAGATTGGTCAAATATTGAATACAAATAGATTCTATATGACAGACAAAGGGCGGTAAAATTAGCTTTTCTGTCTCGTTTTGATGTAAATTCATCTATGCTTATGGTTTAGAGTGGGGCGAAAACGACTCTTCCAGCTGTGGAAATATATGCCCCCAAATTTAAGGTTTCTTTACCTCGAATAAGCCGCTTTATTTTACTGCTTCAAGTGAACAGATAGGCAATAGGCAGAATTTTAAGCTCCTGCTTCATATATTTTCTAAGGTCATGCTGAAACGTTTTTTAAACAAGGATAAGAGCCGCTCTGATCAACAGCGCTTGGTTCCTTCGTTGCAATTAACGCCACGTCCCCTCACCGTGGCCGAATTAAAGCAGCTAATTCCTTTGCGTAACTTCAGCAACGAGGAGCTTGAGGCTTTCGCCTTATCCCAAACAACGGAAACCTATGGGCCGGGCTCCATCCTGTTTGAACGTGGTGAAAGCGAAGATCATGTTTTCTATCTTCTTTCAGGCACCGTCATCATTAAATCAGAGGAAGGACAAGAATACGAAATTACCGCAGGAAGCGCCAAATCCAGATTCCCGCTCTCTTCCGGAAAAACTCACAATGTGACTGCGATTTCCAAAACCGATATCGAGGTCATCAGAACCTCATCTCGGGTGATGCATAGGAATGTTCAGGATATCCATTCTGGAGACGACCTAATTTTGAATCCAGAAAACTGGAATATTCCGGAGACTTTGGCCAATAGCCAGCTTTTTCAAGCGTTTAGCCAACATTTCAGCAATGAGGAATTGAAGTTGCCTACCCTGCCTGATGTAGCAGTGAGGCTCCGCAAAGCAGTACAAAAAGAGGATATTGGCGTGGCGGAAGCCGCCAAAATCGTTCAGCTTGACGCCACTATCGCTACTAAATTGCTTCATATAGCCAATAGTCCGCTGTATATGGCCGTCAACCCCGCTAAAAACTGCCTGGAAGCTGTTAGCCGGCTTGGTTTGAAGGCCACATGTAGTTTGGTTCTCACCTTGTGTATGAAGGATTTGTTTAAATCCGAACAACAACAATTAAGAGAAAAATTTAAAAACGTTTGGAAAGAAAGTCTTCACATAGCCGCGCTTTCCTATGTACTGGCGAAAGACAATCAGTGGCGTGACCCGGAAGAAGCGCTCCTGGCGGGATTAATCAATGACATTGGAAAAACCGCTTTTCTCGCCTTTGTCGATAACTTCCCGCAAAGCCATTATGAAATGGGGGAAGTGGATGCCGCCTTGCCGGTAATAAGAGGGCCTGTAGGCTATTACATTTTGAAAAAATGGGACTTTGCAGAAGAACTGGCAAAAATCCCGCTCTTCGCGGAATCATGGCTTCACGATAGCGGAGATGATCTATCCTTAAGCGACATCATCATGCTTTCCAAACTACACCGGGCAATTGAGCTAAAACAAATCTCGGAACTGCCGCCCATCAACACCATCCCTGCCTGCAGAAAACTACGCGATGGTGAATTATCCCCCGAATATTCACTGAAAGTACTGCACCAAGCGAAAGCCCAAATTAACGAAGCGTTATCGTTTCTCCGTTAGAGAAACGTTGAATAATCCAGCGATTCCTTAACCACCTACACTTCTAGGTACCATAGCTTAATAGGTGCTGATCTTGGAATGGGATGTTTTATTCTTTGATAATCGGCAAGAATCTTCGTTACGTAGAGGCGTGTTTCCTTAAAGGGTGGAACGCCGCGATAACGATGCACTGCATTTTCTCCGGCATTGTAGGCCGCCAGAGCAAGTTTTACGTTGCCCCGAAAGTGCTGTAAAAGCCAACGCAAATACAAAACCCCACCAATCATATTTTCCACTGGATTCATGCGGTTCACAGAAAACCTTTTAGCGGTATTTGGCATCAACTGCATAAGACCATAGGCAGCTTTAGGCGATAACGCTGAAGCATTGAATGCTGATTCCGTTTTGATGACCGCCAAGACCAATTTCGGGTCTACCTCTAATTCCTGGCCCAGGATTTTTGCCCAAGCGATAACCGCTTTTTTATCCATTTTTTTGGGGTCGGCTGTCACTGGGCAATCAAGATCTTTAACAGGTCGGATGTCCTTAAATTGCCTAACCATCCTCAATGCATATCGGTCTCCACGGCGCGCCGCGCGCCGGAACCAACCCATCGCAACGGGCTTGTTGCGTTTCAAGCCCCGGCCGTTAAAATACATCCAGCCCAAATGATATTGGGATGGCCGATCTCCCAGAGCAGAGGCCAGACAGTATAGACGAAAGGCCTTGGCATAATCCTGCTTACCCCCCTGGCCCCGCTCGTACTGGAGCGCACTGTTTCGCAACTGACGCCCTGAAAGCTTCCATTCTTTGGCCATCAATCCATTGGATTGAAGGAAAACCAAGATTAACAGCAGCAGTTTTAAACGAATCATTGGGCCAATCCAGTTATTCTTATCCAATATCTATATGAAGCAAAATTCAAGCCATGCGTTAGGAATCAAAGCATTATGGAACGACCAGAGCATTCTTGTAAAATTTACTGACACTTTTGGCAGCCACCCAGACCGCCAGCAGGCACGAAAGAAATACCCCAGCCCCTAAATAAATCCTAAAGCCGCCAAATCCTTATGGGCATGTTCTGTATAAATTATTCGAGTAAACTTCTTAACAGCCCTGCAAGCTTTTCTTGCTGCCTTTCCAAGCGCAATCGATAACAAATAATAACGCTTTTCAGTTCTCTGAGCGCCTGTTCAAATTTATCATTAACCACCAGATAATCATATTCCTTGTAATGGGAGATTTCATCCCTTGCATCACGCATTCTACGGGCAATGGTTTCCAGGCTATCCTGGCCTCGCGACCTTAACCGCTCTTCCAAAACTTGTCGCGACGGCGGCAAAATAAAAATAGAGCGGCTCTGCGGCATTTTCTCCTTGACTTGCCTGGCCCCCTGCCAGTCAATCTCCAAAATCACATCCAACCCCTGATTCAAACTTTCTATCACCACCTTTTGGGAAGTGCCGTAATAATGATCAAAAACCTTGGCATACTCCAAAAAAGCATCCTGGGCTAACATTTGCTCAAATTCTTCCACGGTGACGAAATAATAATCCTTTCCATGAACTTCCCCCGGACGTTGAGGACGGGTCGTGTGGGAAGTGGAAATCACGATGTCTTCCAGTTCGTTCTGAAGCCGTTTCACCAAACTGGTCTTTCCCGCGCCCGAAGGGGCTGAAACGATAAACAAATTCCCTGTTGCCATAATTTACTCGATATTTTGAGCTTGTTCGCGCATCTGCTCAATGAGAACCTTCATTTCAATCGCGCATTGGGTAAGTGCCGTGGATGCTGATTTCGAAGCCAGGGTATTCGCCTCCCGATTCATCTCCTGAAACAAAAAATCCAGCCGGCGACCAATGGCTTGATCCTGTTCCAGTAAGCGCCTAGTTTCTTTAACATGGGTTTCCAGCCGGTCTAATTCTTCCGCCACGTCAAGCTTTTGCGCCAGGTAAACCAATTCTTGCTCTAGTCGATCCCGATCCGGCTCGATACTGACTTCCTCGATTCTTGCTATCAGCTTCTCCCGGAGCGCTGCAAGCGCCTCAGGTGCGGCTTGACGCGCCAATTTAACTTGGTCACCCAGTTGCTGGCAACGTTGCAGAAGAAAATTTTTAAGCTGACTCCCTTCCTGTCTGCGAGCCGCAATAAGTTTATCTAAAGCCTCCTGCAGGCCTTCCAATGCCGCTTTTTGCAACGCCTCTTGGGCCGGCTCCGGCTCCGACAACACTCCCGGCCAGCTGATAATCTCTAAGGGAGAGACGGGTGCCGGATCGGAAAGCAAAGGCCGCACTTGCTCCAAAACCTGAATTACCGCCTGTATGATCCCTGCATTAATGGTAAAACTTAACTTGGCATCGGGCACAGGATCCAGCCTGGCGCTACATTCTATTTTCCCCCGCTGTATGGACTGGCCTATCATTTTCCGGATCTGTGGTTCCAAAAACCGCAATTTGTCCGGCAAACGCAAAACCAGATCCAAATAACGGGAATTGACCGACCGGATTTCCCAGCTAATCAAAAATTGATCCGCTTGCACCTGATGACTGGCAAACGCCGTCATGCTATAAACCATAGGCAACACCCATAAACGTGTGAACTCGACTAAGCTTAAGTATTAGCCCCATTGCCTTTCAATGAAACCCTATGTTTAAGGAATATTTAGAACCGGAAGCGCATCACGAAGCTTTTGCCTATCTGCAACCGGGCACGGTCATCGACAATTATGTGATCGAGCGCCCCCTTGCCAATGGCGGATTTAGCTCGGTTTACCTGGCACGGCAACTGCACGACCAAACCCAAGTGGTTATCAAAGAATATTTGCCCCGAAAATTGGCTTACCGCTCCTGGGACAATCAGATTACACCGCATAGCGAGGAAACCAAAAAAAAATTCTCCCAAGGCAGACGCTTGTTTATTGAAGAAGCCAAAATGCTCGCCACCCTGAAACACCCCAATATCGTCGAAGTCGTCAATTTCTTCCGCGCCAATACCACAGTTTACATGGTAATGACTTACGACTACGGCAAAAACCTGAATTGGTTTATGAAAAACAAGCCTGACAAGCTTACAGCGGAGTTTCTTTACTTTCTTTGCCATAAATTGCTAGACGCCCTGGAAGCCATCCATAATCACGGCTTTCTACATTTGGATATCAAACCGGAAAACATTTTAATCCGCCCTGGCGGCAATCCACTGGTACTGGATTTTGGCGCTGCCCGCCCTTATCCCATGCCGCCCAACTGGAAAAAACCCGGCAAAGTCAGGACGCCAGGCTATTCGCCTCTGGAACAATTTCAAGCCCATGGCTCGATTGGCCCATGGAGTGACCTGTATGCATTGGGCGCCACCTTGAGGGCCTGTATCGACCGGAAGACGCCGCCTTCAGTCACTGATCGAGTCAACAAGGATCTTCTCAAACCCGCGCTCAATCGCTTTCAAACCAATTATCCCAAAGGCTTTCTGAAAGCCGTCGACCAAGCCATGAAGCTGGCCCCGGAAGAAAGACCGCAAACCGTTGCGGATTTCAGAAAACTCCTGGAATCCGGGTAGCATCATCAGGCTGGTTTAGTAGCCTGGCCAACCAGTGTGCAACCACCGCACACTCCAACCCAAAGGGCAAATAGCCGGAATAGCCCAAAAGAGGCATTTCAAAAATTTTAAAGCGGGAGACAAAGGGTACGGTGTATACCCATTTAGGGTCACTCCAATAATTCCACATTTCCCAAAAAAAACCGCAAATTAATGCCGACAATGCAGGCAGTGCCACGATTTCCCAGCGCCCATGCGCCAAGGGCGCAAAATAGGTCTTATCCCCCAGTAATACCTGCAGCGCGACGAATAACAACAAAGGCGCGCCCCACAACAACGGAAAAAACCATTGGGGCCAACTCCCGACGCCCACCAACCCCAGACCGCCAAAACCCAAAGACAGCCAAGCCCATAAACGCGGGCGGCGAATCACAAGGGTGGAAAGCTCTTTTGCCTTCCCAAAGGGAACATCGCCAACAAGACTAAAGTACTGATTACCGCGGGTAACACCGTCGAAAAAGGCAGTGTGGCCTGAATGAAATACTGCCAAGGCGAAAGCGATTCCACCCCCAGGTAATGCCAGTTGCCAACAAAACGGTTAAGGTATTCAAAATACCACCAAAACAAAGCGCTCAAAGGAAACAAACCCAGCAAAAACCCAAGGCGATGGGTTAAAAGGCTCCAACCACCACGCCAAACACAAAAGGCATTTACCACTCCGATATACCCCAACCACAATAAAGTAAAAGTGTGATTCAACCATCCGCCAGCCCATTCTGGACGCTGCCACGCCAAAAACCAAGCAAACCCCAAATAAACCAACATTCCCCAACCCCAAAAAGGCAAACGCCGAGGGTGCTGGATATATTCCCGCCTTTCTGGCCACAAAAGATAAATCAAGGCACCGTACAACAGCACTTCAAAAACGCCGTAGGCGATAAATATTGGCCAAGAAAAAGCCAAAGGTTCGACTTTGGGTGCCAGCGGCGGAAATGCCAGGAATGCGCTTAGCGGTTTGCCCGCCAGCCACACACCCACCAATGGCAACGCCACGAGCATCAGGGTTAATAATCCAAGATGAAATAGTGCTTTGAAATAACGGTTCATCCAATCGACCTAATTAATTACAGCCGTAAATACTTGTCCATATTGTTTAAAAGCTTAAATGTATTCACGGCATCTTACGGAACGGGCCACCCACGAAAGCCTGAGCAGTAACTTACAACCAATGATTGCGACAGGTTAAAACACCACCAGGATCAGGTCATCTAAAAACGTAAAGGATTGATTGAAGGGGCGGGTGGTCTGCTTCGAAAGCCTCGCCGGCAAGGAGGCCGGCGTGGAGCCTACAGGGAAGTATTCACGGCGTTTTTCGAAGCAGACCACCCGCCCCGGTATGAATAGATGACGGAGTCCTGAAACACCCCCACCTACATTGGCTTATAATACCCTCAACTAACATAATTCCCGGTTTCTTTAGCCTTATCACTAGATGAGCCAATCTAATTCAGCACTTGCAAAAGTAGCAGCGGCACTTGCCTTTGCCGCCAACAAACACCGGGGGCAGCACCGGATCGATGCCGAATGCTCTCCCTATATTAATCATCCCATTGATCTATTAAACGTGCTCTGCTGTGAAGCAGGCATAGAAGATCCGGATATTCTTTGCGCGGCCATCTTGCACGATACCTTGGAGGATACCAATACCAGTAAGGAAGAAATTGCCCGTCACTTCGGGCCCAAAGTGGCCGCAATAGTGCATGAAGTCAGCGATGACATGCGCCTCCCTAAACGCGAACGCTGGCGGCTGCAAATTGAAAAAGCGCCTCATTTGAGCCAGGAAGCCAAAATCGTAAAACTGGCCGATAAGATTTGCAACCTGCGCGATCTTGCTAGCTCGCCTCCTCCCCATTGGAGCCGGGAAAGAACCCAGACATATTTTGATTGGGCAAAATCGGTAATCGATCAACTGCGAGGCACTCACCCCAAGCTTGAAGCCTTATTTGACCAAGCTTACTCTAAACGGCCATAAAACAAAAAACCGGGCGGACAGCACATTGTCCATAGCCCGGTTTATGCTGGAATGCTTGTCTATTTGAGAAAATCAGCTTTCTTCGGCTTGGGTTGCGCGCCGTTCCAGTTGCGCCACAAAATCTGGCGCCAGGCCCAGCGCACTAGAAAGTTCTTGTAAATAAACTCGCTCTTGATCGTTTGCTACATCAATTACCATGCGGGAAACTAAGTAAATCTCCGCCGCGGTTTCCTGGGAATCGGCTTCTGCGGCTATGGCCCTGGCATCCACAGGCGCTTTCAATTGTTCTTCAAAAAACTTTAAGGTCTCTTCATCCACGCCGCTCGTTTTTGCTTGCTCAATAATTTTTGAGCGCTCCTTATCATCGATGTGACCGTCCGCCTTGGCAGCGGCAATCATTGCTCTTAATAGCACCTGACTGCGTTGTTCCGCCTCTTCACCCTGCAAATTCCCCACGGGCACACCGGGTTCTACGGGCTTCGTGGATTTAACCCCGTGCCAACCTTGATAGGTCTGATAGGCCAACCCACCCAAAGCCGCCAATCCGCCCAATTTCGCTGCCAATCCAGCCACTTTCCGCCCACCTTTGGTGCCAAGCAACAATGCCAAAACACCGGCGGCGGCAGCGCCTTTTGCAGCGCCTTTCAAAGCCGCTTCCCGCTCAGGCCCTTCAGCAGGAATTTCGGCTTTTTCTTCCACCCACTTTTGCCCTTTTTCTACCAACTCCCGGCCCGACTGTAACAACTGATCCAATAATTTACTCGCTTCCATTTTTTCTCCTCACTCTGCTTTTATTGCTTTGACAAGAATTTCTCTACTTGGCTTATGCTTGCCAATGAAGGCTCAAGCGTAGCTATAAAGTCGTTATCTTGTCAAACTTATACTGCAGTCAAAAACTAAAACGATGCGGGAGTCGTATTAACAAAGACTCAAATCCAATCAAGAAGCGGATTTTACATAGTTCATGCATCTGGGCCATACAATTTGCTTTACCGCATCCAAAGACGCCTGCCCATCGCGTAAAATATAGGCTTCCGATGCGGCCAGAATAATCAAATTGCGAAATTCACCTGGTTCCAGATTTTCCAACGCCCAGCGTATTTCATCTTCCAAGGTCCAGCCTTTATCTTGATAAACGATCGCAAGCCAAGCATATCGAGATACTTCCCCGCATAACTGGGCGTCGCGCTCTTCTAATCCCGGTGTCGTCCAAGAGTCTTTACTTTTATCATAGACCGTGCCGTTTTCATTACACCCATCAATAATGAATCCATCGGAAACCTCATTCTGGCAATCCGGTGAGTTCGCCAAGGGATCTACTCCTTGATTTAGCCCATCATCTGCGTGGACGCCAGTCGCAAGCAGCAAAAGGAAAAAAGCAATAAGAATCTTGTTCATTATAAGTTCACCCACAAATTTCTGGTTTCTGCTTTTTTTGAAAGAACCTATTGTAATATTTAGCTTGACTATTGTATGAATTTATTTATCAAACACCTATCTTCATTACCCTGCTACCCTCACTCTGAACTCGTATTGAAAAAGTTCAGTCATTGAGAACCTTCAGCCCCAATCTCCAGTTGGGATAGGTTGAATCTAGCGTTATGATAGAAACTCCCTCCCCAACTATTCTTAAGGAGGTTGCCCATGAGCAGTCTTGACACAACGAAAGCCATTGAACTACTCAATAAAATTCTTGAGTTGGAACTGGCTGGTGTAGTGCGCTATACCCATTACTCCTTTATGGTCTTCGGTTACAGCCGGATTCCTATCGTCTCCTGGATGAAAGATCAGGCAACGGAATCGCTACAGCATGCCCAGGAAGCCGGGGAGTTAATCACCCATTTTGGAGGCCACCCGTCCCTTGGGATTGGACCCTTGTTGGAAACCCACAAACATGACATTGGGGACATTTTACGCGAGTCGCTGGAACACGAGCAGGCAAGCCTACAGGTCTATAAGGAACTTCTATCCGTGGTGGAAGGCAAATCCATCTTATTGGAAGAATATGCCCGGCGCATGATTGCTGCTGAAGAATTACATCAAGGTGAAGTCGATAAAATGCTGCGCAAACCCGGGGATATTCAAACGTTTTCGGGTACATGACCGAAACTTCAGAAAAACCCGGCGGCAATGACCGATCCAAACCAACTTTGTAAAAGCTGCGCTGATTTTCTTGCTCAACGGCACTCAGCTATACTGGCTACAACCAATACCGCAGGAATACCTTACGCCAGCTATGCACCGTCAGTTTGCTTTGACGGAGATATTTATATTTTTGTGAGTGAACTGGCTACCCACACCCGCAATTTGATGGAAACAGGTCAAGCCAGCCTGTTATTTATTGAAGATGAAGCTCAAGCCCCTCAACCCTTCGCCCGCCGGCGCTTGAACCTACAATGTAAGGCAGAAGAAGTAACGCGAAAAGACACACAGTTCAGCCAAGTCATGCCCCGTTTTCGTGAAACATTTGGCCCTGTCATTGATGTGCTTTTAAACTTGAATGATTTTCACTTGTTTTGCCTGCATCCATACCAAGGGTGTTATATCGAAGGGTTTGGACGTGCTTTTGAACTAGAACAAGAGACCCTGCGGCAAATTTGTCTCAATTGACTTTATTAGTCCATGTCAGAAACCCCAGAGGAGATCAGCCATGAATGAAGAAAAAATGAATATGGATATCCGTAAATTACTGAAACAATTTGGCGTCACCGCCCAACAGAAAATTGATCACGCCATTTTCAAAGCCATTGAGGATGGCAAATTACAAGGCAACGAAACCTTTGACGTTAAAATCCGGCTGGAAATACCCGCGCTGGAATTTTCCCACGAAGTGGCAGGGAAAATTTCCTTAGAATAACGGTTAAAAGCGGGCGAATCGCACAACACGCCCGCTTTTCATTAGGGTTGCGCCGGCAGAAAGGGGTCCGAAAAGATTTCCTGTAATCGGGCACCCGCCAGATAACACTTTTTCTGCGCGGATTTCACCATTTCGGGATTACCGCACAAATACACCCGCCAACTTTTAAGATCGGGATGCTCCGACAAAGCGATTTCATCCGCCCGGCCCGACTTTATGCCTTCCATGGCAGGCCCTCGCGATAAACAAGGAACATAATGAAAGTGAGGATGTTTACCTTGCAGCTTACTCAAGATTTCCTGCAAATAGAGTCCTTCCGGCGTTGAGCTGCCGTGATATAAATAGATTGGCCCTAAATGTCCCTGACTCAAGGCATCCCTCAAAACTCCATACAGTGGTGCCAATCCCGTGCCCGTTCCAATCAAAAGCAAAGGCTGATTAAATTGACCGGGGGTGTAAAAACAATTGCCATTGGCAGGACCGATTTCAATTCTGCTGCCTAAAGCCAAGCGTTCAAAAATCCAATGACTAAAAAGACCTTTTGGCACTCGACGGATATGAAGCTCCAAAAAAGGATCACTGGAAAGACTCGCCAAAGAGTAGCTGCGGCTTTTGCCCTCATGAAAAAGGTTCAAAAACTGGCCAGCCCGGTATTCATAATCTTGCGGTTTGGATAAGCGCAGCCGCATCACTTCCGGGGTTAAATGTTCGAGAGATTCCACCTCAACTTCAAAATTACCGGTATCAGGTAATTGAATCCAGACATCGTTCTGAGGTTGGTATTGACAGGCCAGAAAATAATTCTGAACCCGCAAAGGGTCATTGAGACCCTTTTGGGCTTCTTCCGGCACTTCTTCAACGCTTCGCAGCAAACAACTCTGACATATCCCTGCTTGACAACCGAAAGATACTTCAATGTCATGACGCAGCAGGCAATCGAGAACAGACTCGCCTTCCTCCAGCGTCAACACCAAATTGTCAACAATCAAACGAGGCATATCAACGGTTCAAAACATCATTTCGGGCGCCCTCGGCAATGGCGATTACTTCGTCTATCAAGGCCTGGTCTACATTCAATTCCTTCAGGGTATCGGCCAAATTTTCTAACACGGCATCCACGTGGGAATCATTCAATCCCTGTTCGACCAAATGGGCATGACCTTCGCGCAGATCCTTGCCAGTGTAGTTATTGGGACCCCCAAAGGCCATGGTCAAAAAGGCCTTCTGTTTAGCCGCTTGCTTTTCCATATCAACACCATCAAAAAACCGGTTGATGCGATCATCCGCCAAGACTTTACGGTAAAAAATGTCCACAGCGGCGTCGACGGCAGCTTCTCCACCTAGCTTTTCGAATAATGTTTGCGCCATATCGCTCTCTCCTTTGGTATAGTCAAAAATTGGTTGCATTTTCAGCCTTGCCCTTGAATGAAGGATATGCAAGACTTGGAATATAGTATTATATATGCACATTATAGAAATGTAATATAAAAATTAGAGAGTCATTGTGCAGTTAACCCGCTTTACCGATTATGCATTCCGGTTGTTGATGTATCTCGCCCAACAACCCGAGCGCGACGCGACTATTTCCGAAGTCGCGGGCTATTTCGGCATCTCGCGCCACCATTTGGTTAAGGTAGTCAATCACCTAGGACGCTGCGGTTTTATTGAAACCAGCCGCGGAAAAGGCGGCGGTTTGAAACTCAGTCAAAATCCTGCCGCTATCAGCTTGGGAGACGTCATCCGCAAGATGGAACCCAACCTGGCCCTGGTGGAATGCCGGCAAGCCGACTACAAAAATGGTGATTGCAGGCTGCAGTCGGCATGTGTACTGAACTCTATTTTGGATGAGGCATTGGAAGCTTTTCTCAACACTTTGGATCGATATAGCTTAGCCGACGCGGTTCGCCAAGGAGGCGAGGAAAAACTAATCCGGTTCCCCAAAAAGGGCTAATCTGCTTTCCTTTCATTCAACAATGCTCCACACTTCTTGCAGCGATCCAAGCCAAAGAAAAAAAAGCGCCCTTCCCTAAGCGGTGTCCGGCATTCAGGACAACATACCTTTGCCAACTTGCGGGACGACCAGAGCAAAGCCAACAGGGTGGTGCCAATGGTGATGATGGGTTTATGGAAGTAAAGATTCACCGGTAAAGTCAGCACAAGTACAAAAGCCGGGAACAGGACATATAAACGATAATGGTTGGTTAGAGTCATTTTTTTTCATCATAAAAAAAGCGGGATGATAACATCCCGCTTTTTGCAATGGGCAAAATCATTCATTCCGAGTAACTGCTCGTGGCCCTATGGGTGGCCTGTGGAGAAAGTGTCTTTGGCAGGGATGCCAAAGCCAAGCCTACAGGGACGTATTCACGGCGTCTTTCGGAACAGGCCACCCATAGGGCCTTCTTGCGGTATGGCTGAGCAGTTACCATTCCAAAATTCTCAGCACATCCTTGTCTCTGCAGCCATCTCAAATAAAGCAGAAATTCCTCGGAACACAGAGAGGACCGGAATTAAAACAAGTTAACCACCGCATCCACAGCAAAGATAAATTGATCATCTTGCGTGCCGTCGTCAAATGGTTTACTGCTACCTTCGTTCCAGTCATAGCGGATTTCAGGGCGCAGCTTGAACCACTGGGTCGGCTTGAAATTCACGCCTGCGGTAATTTCATAAAAGTTCGTGCTTTTGCCATTACCCAACACGCGGGTACCACCTTCATCCCGGAACCACTCAGCGCGGGTACCGATGGCAAACATATCATTAATGTCATAGGACAGATAACTGTTGATACCATACCAATGGGCATCGTCGTCGGTTCCCAATTGCTCTTCCCAACCGTGGTCATGCTGTAAGGTAAAATGCAACTGGTCGGTGATGTCATACCACAGCACGATGCTATACAAGGACCGATCCAAGTCATCTGCAGCCCCATGGTTACCGACAATGGAACCATGAGTAGCCGTTAGTGCAACCGACAATGCACCGCCGCCTTCCACGCCGTTATCCCAATTCAAGCCGCCGATGAAATTCCAGGCATCATCAATATCAGCGGTAAAACTGTCCCAGCCATTCACCGCGCCCACGGTGATGCTCAGGTTATCAATCAGGGGCATGGAAAACAAAGCACCCGTATGGGTGAAGGGTTCGCCATATTGCATGGTATAAGCATGAGAATAAAAGAAATTATCCGGCGCGGTGACCACTTCGTTTCCGATGATCGTGTAGAAGTGACCGAATTTGGCAGTGATGCCATTCAATACTGGTGCGAATACTTCAATATAGGCTTGAGGCAACGCCAACTTATTGATGTTATTACCAGAATCAGTATTGCCAATCCATTTCTGCTTGCCGGCATCGCTGATTTCTAAACCAACCGCCTGGGTAAAGGGCGTATCACTGCCATACATAAAATCCACCCGGCCACCGATGTCCCAACCGTCGCCTTCGGTATTAACAGCGCGTTCGATGAAAAAGTTGATTTGGTTAATCAGCACCCGGTCATCCCGAAAGTTGAAAGTGACAGGACCGTTGATATCATTGTGAGGACGTTCAAAGTTATAGGTATAACCAAAAGCGGCCCAAGTCCCAACCTTAAGTCCCAGCGATTTCATAAAATCGGCTTCGTTGGGATCTAAACCAGTGAATGCTTCCAGTGCACTGTCCGCATGGCTGATATTCTCAGGCAGCAGGCCATTGTCATGGGCCACGGAAACGCCAGAGATTGCTCCCATGGCAACTGTTATTAATGTTAATTTGAATGGGTTTGATTTCATGACATATCCTCTTTTCTGGTTTAACTTGTCAAATCTAAACAACACTGTGTTGTAATATAGCAAAGAATTTTATTGTTTCAAGTCTTAATTATTTCAATCATAAAAAAACCGGCTGAGCCGAGGATCATCAATCCGTTACCCTTGCTCAACCGGCATTTTTTCATTGCAGTTCTTACCCCCTGATTGGCCCTGATATCACCTAAATCCGCGTCCCTCAGAACCCAGTCATGGAAGGATTGAAGCGCGGGGGGGAGAAACCTGGTCATCCGAGACTCGCCCTCCCCAATGATTCAATGGATCATTCCCGGCTTATCAGCGCGCGCTCCCCGTAAATTCGGGATAAGCCTCCATACCGCATTCGGAGAAGTCGGCGCCATTGTATTCATCTTCCTGGCTGAGGCGAATGCCGATCAACAGCTTGATAATGAACCAAGTCACAAAACTGGCCACGAATACGAAGCCAAATATGGTTACGATACCAATCAATTGCGCGGTCAATTTGGCATCCGGATTGGACAGGCAGACTGCCAACAGCCCCCAAATTCCCACAACACCGTGCACCGACAGCGCACCCACAGGATCATCCACCCGCATTTTGTCAAACAGCACAATGGAAAACACCACGATAACACCTCCGACGGCCCCGATAATCGTGGCCAGCAGCGGCGCCGGCGTCAAAGGTTCCGCCGTGATTGCTACCAGGCCAGCCAAGGCACCGTTGAGCATCATGGTCAAATCCGCCTTGCCGAACAATGCACGGGCGGTCAACAATGCCGCAATCGCACCGCCCGAGGCGGCCATATTGGTATTGACGAACACTTTGGCCACCGCATTGGCTTCTCCCACATCGGAGACTTTCAGCTCCGAACCACCGTTAAAACCAAACCAGCCCAACCACAAAATAAAGGTGCCCAATGTTGCAAGCGGCAGGTTACAACCTGGGATGGGGTGAATCTCGCCATCCGGGCCGTATTTGCCGGCTCGAGGGCCGAGTAACAACACCCCAGCCAACGCCGCGGTAGCGCCACACAAATGGACTACTCCGGAACCTGCGAAATCCAGGAATCCTAACTGATCCAGGAAACCCCCACCCCACTTCCAATAGCCTTGCATGGGATAGATAAAGCCGGTCATGACTGCTGCAAATAGCAGAAACGACCACAACTTCATCCGCTCAGCTACAGCGCCCGAGACGATAGACATGGCCGTAGCCACGAAAACCACCTGGAAGAAGAAATCGGCCATCACCGAGTAATACACTTCGCCGTTGCTTTTCAACACTTCTTCCAAGGTATGATCTTCTCCAATCAAAAAACCAATTCCAGGCCAAACGGCATTGACTGCCGAGCCTGGATACATAATCTGATAGCCCACCAACATATACATAAGACAGGCAACTGCAAACAAGGCCACGTTCTTGGTGAGAATTTCCACAGTATTTTTGGAACGCACCACCCCCGCCTCGAGCATGGCGAACCCTGCCGCCATCCACATGACCAAGGCTCCTGTCATCAAGAAATAAAATGTATCCAGCGCATAGCTGACTTCAATAATCTTTTCCATTTTTTATTACCTCTAAATCTTTATTCTTCGATTCTTTTAGTAACCTTATAGCGCCTCGGCGCCAGATTCTCCGGTTCGGATCCGAATGACTTGCTCCAAGGAACTGACAAAGATCTTTCCATCCCCAATTTTACCGGTCCTGGCAGAGTTAAGAACCGCTTCCACCACTTGGTCTAGCTGCTCATCGGAGACAGCCACTTCTATCTTAACTTTGGGCAGAAAATCGACCACATATTCCGCGCCCCGGTAAAGTTCGGTATGACCTTTCTGGCGCCCAAAGCCCTTGACTTCGGTAACGGTAATCCCGGCAACTCCCACGTCGGACAAAGCCTCCCGGACATCGTCCAATTTAAACGGCTTGATAACTGCGGTTACAAGTTTCATGACAATTCTCCCAATATGATTTATGTGCAACCCTAGGCAAGCTCTGATTTATTTAGAGCTTGCTGCGGCATAAGGATGTGCCGCCAATATCAATTGCGACAGGCGATTGATATTGTAAGAAAAACAAAAATCGCGCTTTTTGTTTTTCGACCTCTGTCAATTCATGGACGAATTAATCAGAAGTTCCCCAGAGCTTAACTGCATATTCTGTGCCATCCCGCCCCCGCAAGTTTCCATACCTAACCAAACCATATATGCACCATTATTTAACATAAATGCACTATAATAGGGCATTTAAAAATGTTTTTCTTCTTTAACCCGGATATTTCACCAGCATCCCGGATGATGGCGCAGGACAGGTGCGTCTGGGCGCCGGGCTGGACTGAAAGGCATAGCCGTAGCTATGGCTTGAAGGAAGCCCAAGCCCAGGCGTGCCTGGACAAGCCAGGGCCGGGATAGGATTCGGGCTGAATCCCAATTGGATTTCTTGGAAATCATGAAACTTAAGCATTTTATATATAAAAATCAGTTGATTACAGGAAGGCCCGAATCCGGCTGGTGAAATATCCGGGTTAACCCTTTCTATCTTTAGTTGGCGCAAAATATGCTTGTCATCTTGTAATGAGTGAAGAAACTTTCCACCAGCGAATTCTGGATCATCTTGGCAGTGCTGTTCTGGTGTTTGACCTAGAGAAGCAACTGATTTTCATTAACCCCGCCGGGGAAATGTTATTTGAAATCAGCGCCCGCCAAGCGCACAAAATCCGTGCCCAACATCTTTTTGGCCAGCAAGGGGAAAAGATTTGTCAGGATCTGGAAAGGACGATCAAAAGCGGTGTCACCTTGGTTGAACGTTATCTGCCGCTGAATTTCACTGACCGTGAACGAATAGTTCACTGCACCATGACCCCGCTTTTCAAGGACGAACAGGTCAATTCAGTCGTGATGGAAGTTGAAGATAATCCCCACTATCAACAACTCTCCCGCGATGAACATTGGCTCACCCAACAAAATGCCGTGCAGCAACTTCTTCGGGGGCTGGCCCATGAAATCAAAAATCCATTAGGCGGCCTGCGCGGTGCCGCGCAACTGCTACGTGCTGAACTGGGCAGCAGAGAACTGAAGGAATATACGGATATCATTATTTCCGAGGCTGACCGCTTGCAAACACTGATCGACCGGCTGCTCGTTCCCCATCAAGCACCTCAAAAAGTCAAACTCAACATTCATCAAATATTGGAAAGGGTAAGGCAATTGCTTGAGGCAGAGTTCCCCAAACTCACTTTCTGCTGCGATTACGACCCCAGTCTCCCCCCCGTATTGGGCGACCGGGATCAACTTATCCAGGCTACTCTCAATATCGTCCGCAATGCCGCGCAAGCCCTCAAAGGTAAAGGGGAAATCACTCTAAGAACCCGAATCCACCGCCAGCTTACCATCCGCCAAACCTTTCACCGGCTGGCACTGCGCATCGATGTCATTGATCAAGGCCCTGGCATCGATGCGGAGTTGAAAGAGCAAATTTTCTATCCTCTGGTGACAGGACGCGCTGAAGGCACTGGCTTGGGATTATCCATTGCCCAATCATTAATTTCTCGCCACGATGGCCTAATCGAATGCCAGTGCGAGTCCGGACAAACCGTTTTTTCCATTTATTTACCCGTGGAGAGTGCTGATCATGACACAAGCTGAGGTTTGGGTAATCGACGATGATAAATCTATCCGCTGGGTGCTTGACAAAGCCCTCAAGAAAGCCGGGTTCAAAGTCCGCTGTTTCCCGGAGGCCAGCGAATTGGATACCTATTTGAAACACGACCGTCCCGATTCCATTCTGACCGATATCCGGATGCCCGGTATCGACGGCCTGGAATTGCTGCGCAGATTACAAATTGCCTATCCACAACTCCCGGTGGTGGTAATGACTGCCCATTCGGATTTGGACAGCGCGGTCGCCGCTTTTCAGGACGGCGCTTTTGAATACTTGCCCAAACCTTTCGATTTGGATGAAGCCGTGCAAGTCATGCAAAGGGCTTGTCAGCAGAAGATTTCTGAAGCTCCAAACGCTCCCAATGGCACCGAGCCGAGTCCCCAAATTATCGGGGAAGCGCCCGCCATGCAGGAAGTCTTCCGCGCTATCGGACGCTTGTCCCGTTCTCATATGACCGTACTGATAAATGGTGAGTCGGGCACCGGCAAAGAATTGGTTGCCCGGGCTCTGCATCAACATAGTCCCCGTGCGGACAAGCCTTTCATAGCCCTCAATATGGCGGCAATCCCAAGGGATTTAATGGAGTCGGAATTGTTCGGTCACGAGAAAGGCGCTTTCACCGGCGCCCAATCACGCCGCAGCGGCCGTTTCGAACAAGCCGATGGCGGCACCTTATTCCTGGATGAAATCGGCGATATGCCACCGGAAATGCAAACCCGCCTACTGCGGGTGCTGGCAGAGGGAGAGTTTTATCCCGTGGGCAGTCATACGGCCTGCACCGTGGATGTCCGAATCATCGCAGCCACCCATCAAAACCTGGAACTACTGGTCAACCAAGGATTATTTCGGGAGGATCTGTTTCATCGCCTCAATGTGATTCGTATCCATATTCCCGCATTACGGGAAAGACGCCAGGATATCCCTCTTCTACTCCAACATTTTCTCAAACAGGCAGCTCAAGAAATGGGTGAGGAGACTAAAATCCTGCGGCCTGAAGTAGAAACCTTTTTATCTCAATACCCATGGCCGGGTAATGTGCGTCAATTGGAAAATACTTGTCGCTGGCTAACGGTCATGGCCCCGGGGCAAACCATTCACATGGAAGACTTGCCGCCGGAATTGCTGAATCCTCCTCATAAATTTGCCTCTTCCACAAAAAATGGCGACAGCGATTGGCGAAAAAATCTTGGCCTATGGACTCAGCAACAACTGTCTGAAGGCAAGCGCGATATCGCCAAAATTGCCATTGCCGAAGCCGAAAAAGTCTTGATTCAAACCGCTTTGAAGCATACCCGCGGACGACGTCAGGAAGCCGCCCGGTTATTGGGTTATGGCCGCAATACACTTACCCGCAAGATCAATGAGCTAGAGTTGGATACTTACGAAAACTCCGTGGAAATTTGACTCTCTCAAAAAAGAGGAGGTTTTGCCAGGGCTCCGTCATCTATTCAAACCGGGGCGGGTGGCCTGCTTCGAAAGCCTCGCCGGTATGGAGCTTACAGGGAAGTATTCACGGTGTTTTTCGAAGCAGACCACCCGCCAATCAATCCTTTACGTGTTTAGATGAAGTGGCCCTGAAGTTTTGCTCCCGCTTTTTTTGAATCACATCTTCAATTTTTTCTCTAAGTCCTTGACTTTCCCCCAAGCCTTTTTAAACCAGCCGCCTTCCGGTTCCTCTTCTTCGCCTACTTCTCGTTCTTCAGGCTCAGCTTGTTGAGAAGTCGTTACCGAAGGCGCCGGTTCTTTTGCTTGATAAGAAACTTGTGCTTGCTCCTCTTCTTTTTCTGGAACAGTGGCGCCGAGTCCGGACCCGGCGCGAATTTGGCCTGCCAAAGCCAATGCAACCAAGCGTTCTTCTTGCTCCTGATTTTGCCGGGCAATGATTTCCAGGCACGCTTGCTTTTGTTGCTCCAAACGGATTTGAAATGCCTCACCCAACTCTTCGATTCGTTGTTGTAACTCTTTTTCTTCTGCGCCAATCAAAGCCAGCGCTGCTTTTTCCCGGGCAGAAACCGTTTTCTGGAACGCCAATTCTTTTTCTTCCTGGGCCTTGTCCTTCCAAAAGTCACCTGCGCCCTTGGCTTCAAACAAGTGCGCTTGTTCCTGCTGGATGAGGCGAGTCTGGCAGGCATTTCCCAGGGCCGCTATCCGTTGTTGGAGTAACTGGTCTTGTTCTTCTATCACAGCGGTGTAACGTTCGCTGATTTCCCGGGTTTTTTGTTCGACTTGCAGCTGACATGCTTCGCCCATGGCCGCCAAGCGCTGTTCATATTCATTCACCAAAGCAGCAACCGCATCGGCATCGGCGGCCTTTTGTTGACTCATGCGAACCCCCCAGGCGCCTCCCACTGCCTGGACTTTCTGCTCTGAATCCCGTTCCAGATCGGCCACCATCGAAGCGCCAGCGCTCGCTTGTTGCCCCAAACGCATAAGCCATACTTCAGCCAGTTCATCCATTTTTTGCTGAAAATCACTTTGCTGCTGTGACACCAAAGCGACCGCGGAACGATTTCTTTCCAGCAGCGCGCTTTGATAATGGGCCTCCAGTTCTGCTATTCGGCGCTTGCAGCCGACGCCTTTGAGCCACCAGCCAATCAAGAGTCCAAGTAAAAACGCCAGTAACAGACAAATTATTATTTGTGCTATGAGATAAGTCATGGATTACTCCTCCCCTATAATTATTATTTCCACACGGCGATTCGTCGCCCGTCCCGCAGCCGTTGCATTATCCGCCACCGGACGCTCGGAACCGTAACCCTTGGCAACCAACCTGCCAGAATCAACCCCCTGTTGGATTAAATACTGCCTGACAGCCTCCGCCCGGGATTGACTCAAGTACCTATTAAAGGCCGGATGACCACTGGCATCAGTGTGTCCGGCAATTTCCAAACGGGTATTGGGACATTGATTGGCCACTTCCGCCAGGCGGTTGAGCAAATCGTAGCTTTCCTGCTTGATGGTCGCCTTGCCGGTATCAAATTTGATTTTTGCTTCCGCCAACAACTGGCTGAACTGCTGCTGACAATTGATGGCCGCTTGGGAAAGTTCGGGTTTGACATCGAGCTGCACTTGATAAGTAAATCCAGGGGCATTACTGGCAAGCAATCGCTCAATCTGTTCTTTGGCAGTGGGATCCGAGGTTTCCCCGGTGATGGTGATTTCCTGATTGACTATTTTGGCGTCCCCTTGGTCCAGCATGCCCAAACCTTCGATTACCGCCACCACCGCCGCGTCCCATCCCTCCGGAGCGCCTTCTATCCAGGTTAATTGATCGGTTACCCGGCCGGTTCCCACTAATGATTCTGCTTGGCCCAATAAGGAGTCCTGTAATGCCTGATCCGCATGGCCTTTTAATAAAAGCTGCCCTGAAGACAACTCAAACTCTGTGATATAAGGGTCGGGCAAAGGTGGTTTGGGTTTGGGTTGAGGTGGCGGTACCACGGTTTCTTGGACTTCTGGTGGGGATTGCGTTACTTGTGGGTGCAGAAGCTGCCCAACTTCAGGCTGGGGCTTGGCAACCACCAGTTCATTATGAACCACACGCACCCCTTCCACGCCGGCAATCGCCGATTCCAGATTTTGACGGATGGATTTGTCGGGGACCGATCCCGACAAGGTAACATCCCGGCCATCCACTCCGATCTGAACCTCACCCACGCTTTGGGCGCGCAGTACCTGACCGGTGCGTTTGGCTATATCTTGCTCAATTCTCGGTCCATGAAATTGAATGCAGGCAAAAGCCAACATGCCTAGCAATATCAAACCGGTGATAAAAATCAACAAACTTTTCATGGTTTCTCCCCCCTCGAATTTTTTGTTATTTCCCTTTTATTTCTTACATATTATCAGTTTGTTTCTACTTTCTGCCATAGATAAGTTGTGATTCTCTTGGAACTACCTCAGCAATCGGGGACAATAAGTGAATGGCCTTTTTTAATAATGAAACGGAAATCGCTTCCCCCACTTGCAACTGATTGCGTTCTGCCACATGCAGGGGGAGCTCCAAGTGTAGACGCAGATCCGAAGCATGGGAAGGAGACAGAATCAGGTTGGCCCTGCCCGCATAATTCACCCTTTCAACAATGATTCCATGGACAGGATTTTCCTTGATCCCGCGGGAAGGACGAAGCCGGCTATGGAGAACAATGCCAGCCGGGGGAATACACCACTCAATGTCACCGGCGGTAAAAGCCAGCTCCTTGGGCCAACGAACCTCCAGATGTTGGCCATGCCACAACATTCCTGCCACCATAGCATCCGCATCCAACCCCACCAATCTGCCCGAAAACACATTGCGAATATCCACCAAGCGGGCGACTTCCGCACTGGCCGGCCGATGCATCACTGTATGGGGCGAGCCCTGTTGTAATATGCTGCCATGATGGATGACCGCCATTTGATCGGCCAACATTTCCGCTTCCTCCAGATCGTGGGTGACCAAAAGGATCGGTAGCTTCAAAGTCCGTTTCAATTTGGCCATTTCCAACCGCAGTCGCCTGCGGGTCACTTGATCCACGGCGGAAAAAGGCTCGTCCAGCAATAACACTTCAGGATCGCGGGCCAAAGCCCGGGCCAGCGCCACGCGCTGCTTTTGCCCGCCCGACAAGGCGCCTGGCAGTCGTTGCTCCAAACCGGTCAGATGAACCCGTTGCAGCCACTGTTGGGCAATGGCTCTGGCTTCTTGGGGAGGCCTTTTGACAGCCAGCCTCACATTGTCCAACACGGTCAAATGGGGAAAAAGCGCATAATCCTGAAAAACCAGACCGACCCGGCGTTGTTGCGGTGACACGTGGATGCTGCGGCTGCTATCGAGCCAATCTTGATCCCCACAGTGGATCCTTCCCTCAGGTGCGTGCAAACCGGCGATGCAACGCAACACCGTGGTCTTGCCGCTGCCAGAAGGCCCGACTAGCGCGGTCAGTCTGCCCGCGGGACAAACCATGTCGATATCCAAGGGTATCGGGCACTCTTGCCGGATAGTGACGATTAAATCATTCACTGGCGGCGTTCCAGGCCATAGACCAAGGTCACGACTACAAACGAAAATGCTAGCAGCATGGCTGACATAACTGCAGCTCCCGGCTCATCGAAAGCTTGAACCCGGTCATAAATGGCCACGGATATTGTCCTGGTCTGCCCGGGAATATTCCCCCCCACCATCAATACCACCCCGAATTCGCCCAGGGTGTGGGCAAAACTTAACGCCAAGGCCGAAATGACACCCGCTCTAGCCAAGGGCAACTCAATTTTCCAAAACGTCTGCCAGCGGCTCAACCCGCTGCACCAGGCCGCTTCCCGTAGCTGCATGGGGATGGATTCCAGCGCCCGCAGTACCGGCTGCACCGCAAAAGGCAAGCTATAGATCAACGAGGCCAACACCAGCCCCTGGAAGGAGAACACCAGGGATTTCCCCGTTACCTGCATTATCCAACTGCCCAATGGTGCTTGAGGATTGAAGAAAACAAGAAAATAAAACCCCAAGACACTGGGCGGCAGCACCAAGGGAAGGGCGATGGCCGCTTCCAGGAGAAAGCGCCCTTTGAAGCGCTTCCACGCCAGCCACCGGGCTATCCCGATAGCCAATGGCAACAAGATCAAAACGGTCGCGAAAGCTAATTTTATGGAAACGTAGAAGGCACACCAATCCATTTACTTGGCTTGCAACCGCTGGGCAATGGCAGGTTGATTCAGGTATTGAAAAAAATCCGTTGCTGCCGGGGTGTGTGGACACAACAAGGCGACCGCTTGCCGTTGCGGTTGATATAACTTTGCCGGCACCTGTAAAACGTCACCCTGGCTTGCCAACGGCAGGCCCCTTACCAGCAGCGCGGGCAGCAATGCCGCCTGCACGGCGCCCGTGAGGGCAAATTGGGCGGCCTGGGCCGCGCTTTCTCCAAAGACCATGCGAGATTGCGCTGACGTCCACACCCCCAGGTTTTCCAGAACCTGACGCGCCATGGCCCCATAGGGCGCGGTTTCCGGATTGGCCAGCGCCAACCGTTTTAATGTGCCGTTTTTCAAAACCTTGGCCAAGTCTTCGAGACTTGTCAACGAGAGCCTGGAGGACTTGGGAAGATACAATACCAAGCGCCCGGCACCCAAGGAGAATGGATCACCGCAAATCTTGTTCGCCTTATTAAGCGGCTCAAGAAATCGGTCCGAGGCGGTCAGAAAAATTTGATAGGGCGCGCCCCGGAGAATTTGCTGCACTAGCACGCCGGAGGCGCCGTAACTTATCTGAATAGTCTGAGGATGCTGCTTTTCATAAGTCCTGACCACGTCCTCCAACAGAGGCCGCAAGCTGGAGGCCGCCGCCACCGCCACCGCCGACAGGCCCGGCAGCGGCAGAGACAGGCCAATGACTATCAGGAATACATGCATTCTCATTGATGTTTCGCCCAATCCCAAGCCATCATTTTGCTTTCTGCAATCCAGTCATTAGAATAAATTTAAAAATTATTGTAACGAATACCCGCAACGCCATTCCTAACCCATCTCTCTCCATGCTGCTTTATTTTGCCTATGGCTCCAATCTTCACCCCTATCGATTAAAGGCAAGGGTTCCGTCTGCGGAATTGCTGGGCATGGCGACGCTTGCAGGTTACCGGTTGAACTTTCACAAACAAGGTGCTGATGGCTCGGGAAAATGCAATCTTCAATATACCGGGCAGGGACAAGTCATTGGCGCGCTATACCGTTTCCCCAAGCACCACAAAAGGATTTTGGATAATTACGAATCAGGCTATCAAACCCACCCGGTAACGGTCACTTGGGAAGGAAATACACTGACAAGTTTCACGTATATAGCCCATCCCGGCAAGATCAATGATAATCTTAAGCCTTATGAGTGGTACCGGCAAATGTTGATTTTAGGCGGATATTACCTGGAGATGCCACGGCACTATTTACATGCCGTCACTGCTGTACAAAGCCTGGATGATCCTGATAAAAAACGCCGTTTGGAAAACGAAGCGCTGCTGGCAAAAATGGACAGGATGAACAAGGTTAAGGCCGGACTGAAAGGCTGGTAGTATTGGCCGATTCCCCGTTCGAGGATAATCGAAGCAAACTAGCGGGAAAGTTTGGATAGAACATAAACCACAAAACAACCGGCACCACCCCCGGTAAAATCAAACTACCCATCTGATAGCCCAAGACAAGCAAATCCCGTTGCCAGGGCAAAAGTACAAGCTGGCCGCTGAACTCTGGGGGTAATTTAAATTGCAAGCTCAGTAAGCTCTCAAAATAACAACCAAACACTTGCACTAGCACAATCACGCCATAACCGATAATCCCCTTGAGCCACTGCATTGCTTCTTTGCCCGGAGAGGCGATAATCAAGGCAATCAACAGGGGTAATCCATAACCGTAGGCAAGAGGATTGATGTCAACCACCAATTCCGCTCTTTTGCCGGCGGCCAAAATTCCCGGTGTGTCATAGGGAATAATTAGCCGAATCACCTCCCCCAAATATTCCACGCCTTTGATGATCCCTGGAAATTGAGAAGGCAAAATCCCTTCCAGAATCCAGGCAACCGGCCAGTTCAATATCGCCCCGTAGCGGTACCAAATAAAAAAAGTAAAGGGCAACCATAAAAGCGTCAAAGTAACAAAACGCAGAATGGGTTTATGGGGCAGCCAGTGAATCTTCACTTTTATCTCCAGTCACGAAATGGAGCCACAACAAGTATGCCAGCAGCACATCCAGCATAATCAGCGCTTGCCAGCCATAGAGATGAAACCATTCAAACGCCTTCAGGTTCCATTGCCCCAAATAAAACAGAGAAATGATCCGCAACAGGTTAAGCCCTTGAATTGTAACCGCGCCAAAGCCGATCCCCAGCAGTTTCTCTTTCCATCCACTGGGAAAGGCCAACACCGCCGCCACAAATACAATGAGTGCTTCCACGCCGTTGCAACCTGCCTGAATAGCCACCGCAAAACCAGTTTCAGGATCGCTTAAAACAATGCCATGGGCACTGACGGCAGGGTCAAACCCTTTTACCAGCGCCGCGCTCAAGCTGGCGATAGCGCTGGTAAAAGGGATGATCACTTGCTGTTGCACCGGACGCAGCATTTCCACGGTAAACAATGCGAGCAGCAAGGCCAAAAACCACAGAAAAAACCAGGTTGGTTTAAATGGCCTTGTCATCCTCTCCAGCCTTTTTTAATCCTCGCATTTTGCCTGAAAGCGAGCATCACCATCATCAAAGTCAACAGCCATAATCCCCATTGATTCAATGTGGGGATAGGCGTGGCCACGGGGGCTTTCCGATATCCGGTGTCGTCCCTGGCGCTACCGCCTGCCGGCACGGTAACGGTGGTCGGGTCGCTGCCTTGACCATGGTTGTTTGAAGTCAAGACATAACCGGCAGGCAGGTCGCCTTCCACCACATCTACCGTGGTAGCCCCCGCCGGCACGGTCCGGGAAAATTCACCGCTAGCGCTGGTAGTAAGCTCGTACACAGCGCCATTGGCGGCGGTAATCTTGACCCGCACCCCGGAAAAGACGGGTTCACCACTGTCAAACAGCCCGTTCAAATTTTGATCCTCATACACCCGCCCCTCAACCAAGGCAGGATTATTGAGTAATTGATAACCCGTCTCATCTCTCGCGACACCATTAATCGGCACCGTGACCGTAGTGGGGTCTTCCCCGTTGCCTTGGCTGTTATCGGTCAAAATCACGCCATTTGGCAAGTCCGGATCACTATCATCCACATCCACCTTAGTTTCACCAGGCGGAACATCCCGGCCGAATTCACCGTTACTATCGGTTGTCACAGTGTAAACCGTTCCGTTACTGGCCGTGATAATGACATCGACATTGGGATAGGGAACATCACCCGCGTCAAAAATACCATTGCCGTTTTGATCCAAATAGACCCGCCCCTCGACTCTAGAGGGCAATACCTGCACGGAACCGCAAACAGTCAAGTTATTACTACTATTGGGGTCCACCTGATCGGTGGTGGCGGTTGCGCAATTTTGGATGTTTCCACCACTGGGAAAGGCTGTCATCCGCACTGGAATCGTAACCACCGCCTGTTTACCAACTTCCAGCGAGCCAATATCACAGGCGATTGCGCTGCCAGTGACCGTGCAATTCCCTTGGGTGGGGGTGCCATTATTGGTGCTCCAGGAAGGCGTTCCCGTGGCCTCCATGCCGGCTGGCAGCGTATCAGTAATAGTGGTGGTGTCACTGATGCCAGGGCCTTGATTCGTTACCGTCACTGTCCAATGAAAATCCTCACCGATGGAAACGGTACTTGCCGAAGCGGTCTTGGTGATTCCCAGATCCACCCGCTTGAACACGGAAGTGGGTTCCGGCTCGGTATTGTTGTTTGGAATGCTCTCATTTTCGTTGGCGCTCACCTGGGCAACATTGTTATGGGTATCGCCACCGCTGTCTGGCGCGGTAATCACCTCAAACTCAAGAAAATGATGCAAATCGCTCCCTGCCGCCAATGTAATGCCCGCCGGGAATGTACAAGTAATCGTTAAACTATTGGGCCCTGTCACCGCTGTTCCTTGGCTGTCACAGTAGCCGGCATTATTCCCAGCGCCAGAAGCATCTCCGTCGCAGGAAACCGAACCACTAGTCTTGTCGCACAGAAATTTGACGGTCTTGCCATCCTTGGGGGTGAAAGTATCCGTTACCACCAAACCGGTAGCCAGCGAAGGGCCTTGATTAGTCACCCTGATATCGTAGGTCCAGATGTTATTGGTTCTATCAGTGGGATCAAAGCCCAAAGGATCGGTCAAATCCACCTTGTTGATGAGCAGATCCAACTCAGAAGCGCTGACGCTCAAATTAGTATTTGCCTGATCATTGGTGGTATCGCTTTGTACCGTTGTGGTGGTAATGGTGGCGGTGCTGGTAATCGTCCGGGTTGGGTTGGCGGTGGTGTAATTGGGCCGGATTTTCACCGTCACCGACCGGGATTCGTTGTTGTTCAGGGTAATCCCGTTACAGGTCAAAGTGTGACTGTTGCCATCATAACTGCAACTACCTTCGGTGGGATTGGCGGAAATGAAAGTGAAATCCGTATCACCACTGAAAACGTTGGTTACCACCACACCCTGTGCCTGGGAAGGCCCTTTATTCCGGAAGCTGAGCACAAAGGTCGCTTCCACGCCTTCGGGCACCGGGTCAGGATTCACCGTAACCGATTGCATCTCAACATCGGCAATCGGTTGCACGTTAAGGCCGACCGAGCCGGTATTATTGCTCCGGTCAGGATCGCCCACATCACTGGAGAAGGCGCTGACGGAATTGGTGAGCGCACCATCCTTAATGGGCCGGGTCACCTGTATCACAAAGGTGGCAGTATTGCTGGACGCCAAACTGCCGGTCTGGGAACAACTGACATTTGCCCCACTGACCGAGCAGGAAAACCCGGTAGGTACACTGGTGACGGTCAAGCCTGTGGTTCCCGCGGGCCCTGAATAATAGCCAGGAATCGTATCAGTAAAGCTGATCCCTGTCGCTGCATCAGGACCGTTATTGGTAATATCAATCGTATAGGTAAAACTGTTTTCCGGCGTTGTGTTATCCAGATCAGTATCGCTGACTGACTTGATCACGACCAGGTCGGCTTTATTGCTCGTGGCGGTAACCAATGCTGTATCGGTTTCATTGCCTGTCACGTTATCACTTTCACCATTGACATCATCCACACTCGCGCTGTTTTCCAATGAACCCGCCGCTTGTGCCTGGGTGACAATAGTCAGATCGGTTGCGTCAGCGCCAGAATTTAGCGTTCCTGCATAAGTACAAGTCACCGTGCCGCTATTGCCAACCCCCGGATCCGTGCATGTCCAGTTGGCGCCGCTGGCGGATACGAAGGTTTCATCCACATGCAAAACATCGGTTACCGTCAGCGTGCCGGAAGTCGCTCTTGGACCATTATTGTGAACTTTAATGGTACTGGTCATGTTTGAGCCCACTGCCACGGGTTGGGGCGTTTTGGTTTTGGTCAGGGATAAATCGGCTCCATCGGGAACGATAGAGTAATTGATCGTCGCACTATCGTTGGTGGTGATGGGATCGGCTGTATCACTGGTGATTGATGCGGTATTGCTCGTGCCGCCTCCGGTAGCCGGCGCCGTGGCAATCAAGGTAATATCGTCGGCCGCGCCGATGGGCAAGGAAGCGCGGGTACATGTGACGGTGCCGCCTGCCTCGCTACATGTCCAATTAGAGCCGGTGGCGCTGACAAACGTGAATCCTGACGGCAAGGTATCACTCACCACGACATTTACCGCAGGGTTGGGCCCCAAATTCCTGGGTTTGAGGGTGAAAGTGGTATCGGTGGCGCCGATCACCGGCGTACTGACACTTTTGGTGATTTCCAGGTCCGTCCCCTCCTTGACCACCGTATCTTCAGTGACCGTATTATTATTCAAATCCGGATCCATATTGGCATTGCCGGCATCGGTGGCACTGACGGTAGCACTATTGGTTATGCTGCCGCTGGCCACGCCGGTCACCTTGCCCATAATCTGAATATCAGGCGCCGCGGCCCCATTGGCCAAATTAGTACGGGTACATGTAACGGTCTGTCCAGCGGCACTACAGCTCCAGCCACTGCCACTGGCCGATTGAAAGGTGACTCCCGGAGGCAGGGCATTACTCACGGAAACGTTTACCGCATCATTCGGCCCTTGGTTCGAGACAGCCAAGGTCCAGGTCACATTCCCGCCAGCCGTTACCGGGTCTGGATTGTCCGTCATGGTGATAACCAAATCCGCACCGTTGTTGATGGTAGTCTGTTGCGTACCCTCGTTATTGGCAGGATTGGAGTCGGTTGCCGAGGTTGCCAGCGTGGCTGCCACATTAACGGTATTGCCGGTCGCAGCCGTGGTTAGTATCACGATTTCCACATTGCGAATATCCGTGGAATTCCCCCCGATATCACCGAAGTCACAGCTAACTGTGCCAGGCGTGCCGCCATCATGGCTGCATCCGGTCCCCGGACCGTTGTAGGTCACTGACTCGAACGTGGTTGTTGCTGGCAGCGGAAAAGTGAGGGAAGCGCTGGTTGCCACATCAACGTTATTATTCTCTATACTAACGGCGTAGGTAATTCTACCGCCCCGTAACGCTGGATCCGGCGTATCGGTTAATGCTTTTACCTGAAGATCCGCATCCGCCAGTACCCCAGCGGATACCAAAATCAAGATTAGCCCTAAAACATAGCGGGAAATTCCCTCACGCAAACACATGCCAACTCCTTTACAGTCAATTGTTTGTGTAATAAAGGGGGAAACAGCCCAAGGCGCAATGCGCTCATGATCCTCATGAGCGCATGAATGACAGGTGGAAACTTTCTACTGCCTCCCTCTAGAAAACAAGATAGACAAGAAGATTATTTTTTCAACCTCAAACCAGATTCCGCGCCCGGCGGAAGGCTTCGTGGAAGTCAAAATAAACCGGTTCGCTTTCTTCCAGCAAGGCGCGAAGCATGGCGTTTTGCAGTTTGTATTTGATATCGCCCACCGCCAGAGGCCCGACGCCCACCGCGCCAGGGCTGTTGACCGCGTGCACCAAAGGCGCGCCCAAGTCCTTGAATTTGATACCGGCGATGCCCGGTGGCGGCACCGCGTTGACATCGCCGACGACCTTGAGTTTTTTTGCCTCTTCAAGGATTTCTTCATCCAATACTTGAATCCCGGCCTTGGTGCAATTGAAGATTACATCGACCTTCTTGATCAACCACGCCTTGCTGGCGCCGGAACTGGCGAAAGTGCCCTTGAGGTTGCAACCTACCCGTCGATTGTATTCACTGGCAATCTGCATGGCAGTATCCAGACTGAGATGATCAACGATCGTAGTATCCGCACCCGCCAAAGAAGCAATGACACCCGTGGAAATCCCCACCGGACCAGTGCCGCCGAAAACCACCGCACGGCAGTCTTTAAGTTCCAGATTGTGCTTTTCCTTAAGCTGTTTTTCCACCAGGGCAACCAATGCGGTGGCGGTGGTAAACGCGCCGCTGGGGTCAGCCAAAACCGAAACTTCAAAGGGCGGCTGCATGGCCTTGCGGGCGGTATCCAGCATATCCAAAGCCAGGCCGATATCCCGCCCCCCCATGAAAATGGCGGTTTGTTTCACGCCTTTGGGGCCACGGGAAAAAATCACGTCCTGGGTAAGCCCATGGACCCGGTCTAAAGTCACGTTACTATGAGGAAAGATATGCTCAAAACCGGCATCGACGGCCATGTTGATGTCAAACGGGCTGACCTGGGGCAAGGGGCCAAACATGTGAAGTACACTAGGTATGCTCATGATGTGGATATCCTGTTCTTCTTGATTACGATTTTGATTTGACAAATTCACGAGCCATCTCGAAGGCCTGATCGAAATGCAGATAGACTGGTTTTTCCGTCTCGCGCATGAGCTTCAACAACCGGTGATGGGCTTGATATTTGATATTACCGATGGCAAGTGCGCCAATGCCGACTGCGCCGGCAGGTGAACCAGCGATCAGCGCGCCGTCGGCCATGGCGTCAATGCCGGCAATGCCTTCCGGGGGCACAGCATTAACATCGGCAGCCACTTTCAATTTGGGTGCTGCGGCCACCTGGTCGGCAGTCAATAATTGAATACCCGCAGCGCCCGTGGCGAAAATAACATCGGTTTCTGGCAGAAGCTCAGGTAATATATCGTTGCCCTCACCGGTGATTTGCGTCTGCCCCTCGCCAAAAAACTCATTGACCATTTTGGCGATACGTTCGGACTTTTCTTTCTGCCGCCCCAGGATGGTTACCTTGGCCCCTGCTTTGGCGCACAAAACCGCGGCAATTTGCCCGACAGGACCAGTACCGGCCAGGATCAAAACCACTTTACCGGATAAATCGGTGTTGAATTTCCTTCCCAATTCTCTTTCGGCGGCTGCCACCATTGCCGCCGCTGTGGTGAATGCCCCGCTGGGATCGGCCAGGACTGAAATCTCAAACGGCGGCACCATGGATTCTTGGGCGATTTTCAGCATTTTGACGGCACATTCCGCATCCCGTCCGCCAATAAAAGCAGCTTCCCGCTTGACGCCGGCAGGGCCACGGGAAAAAATGGCGTCCTGGATCAGCCCGCGGACTTCATCTTCCTTGACATGCAAATAAGGCATGGTCACCTGCCAACCGGCATCTTGGGCCATATTGACATCGAAGGGGCTTAAATTCTTTTCGGTGCTGAGCATGTGGAGAATGTAGGGTTTTTCCATTGAGCGCTTCCCTTTTTTTGTTAGGCTAATCGAAACGAAGGCAACATCTTATGTCAGCCTCTATGTAAATTATCACTTGGCCGGTATGCAAAAACAAATTTTTCGACTCTACCCTCCCCCTTATGCACAAGCTTCCCTTCGTGGACTTTATTTGCACGAAGGGTTACACCGGCTAGGATCAGAAGGCAGGCCGTTCGTTTATGCTAATTTTCTTGCCAGCCTGGACGGCAGAATCGCCCTGGAGGATCTTCAAACCGGCCAGACTTATCTGCCCAAAAGCTTGACCACCCCCGCTGATTTCCGCCTGTTTCTGGAATTGGAAGCCCAGGCCGATTGCTTGATTACCCACGGCGGGTATCTGCGCGCACTCAACCGCGGGCTGCTGGGAAATATTTTGCAAATTGGCGCCCATGAACAAGGCAGTGATCTGGTAGCATGGCGGCGCAGTCAAGGCCTGCCCGCGCAACCGGCAATTGTCATTGCCAGCGCCAGCCTGGATTTTGTCATCCCCGAATCGGTTCGCCAGCACCAGCAGAAAGTCTTTATCTTTACCGGTGAAGACGCGGATCCTTGGAAAGTCGATGCCTGGCGCAAGGAAGGCTATCCAGTCCTATTTGCTGGTTCCGGCAACATGGTGGAAGGAGGTAAGCTGATCCCCATGCTGGGACAGCTCGGATACCGCAGCATTTATCTGATTGCCGGACCCACCATGCTCGATACCGTGGTCCGCAGCGGGAAATTGAACCGTCTCTATCAAACCATCACCCATCAATTGATGGGCGGCGAGGCCTTTCGCACCATGGTGCCTGGGCCGGAACTCGGCCCCACCGGGCACCTTCAGCTCAGGACTTTATATTATGATCCGTCAGGACCCGGCGGTGCTGGGCAATGGTTTGCCCAATTCGACAATGACTGACTTAAACTAATAGCTGCTGGCTTTGGCCGCTGCGCGGCGGGCACCGCTGATATCACCGTTTATTTTTCTGGCTTGAGCAATCAACCGCCAGTTTTTTTGAATCAACTGCGTATCACTCTGGGCAAGGGCAATGGATTTTTTGGCCAGTTCTTCGGCCAACCGGGGTTGCTGTTGCTGTAGACGGATCCGGGCCAGTTCATGCCATAGCATCGGATTTTGCGGTTGAATCCGCACCGCCCTTTCCAACCGGGACACTGCCAGATCCAAATTTCCCGCTTGGCGATCACTACTCGCCTGTTGCATGAGAGCAATCACTGCAGGTGATGATGGCTGAGGCCTGGCAACCACATCGGAAGGGGCATCGGTGCGGGGAGATGCCACAGGTTGAGAAACGCGAGGCTGCGCTGGATAAGTTTTCCTTGAGGAAATTGAAGGGGATGGCGCAAACACGGGATCCAGTGAGCACGCAGTAAGTAGCCCCACCCCCCAAATCACAATCAATAATCGAATCAATATAGGGTTTTGCAAAGCTTTATTCCGTGGCAGATGTTGGTTTTTCAGCGCCAGCTTGTTGAGAAGCTGGCAGAGAAGGTTGGCTGGATTCAAGCGACGAAGGTTCTGCCTGCTGCTGTTGCAATTGCCTTTCCTCCCTGCTGGCTTTTAAATAAGGGCCTAATAATGTCATAAATCCCATGAAAAGAATGGCGAATGCCGATATTACCCAAAAACGATCAGCCTTCTCACTACCAAATACCCAGGCCGGATTAATCAGCCCCACAATCAAGAAAAGTACCGAAAACAACACCAATGCCTTAATCACGGCTTCCGGTAGTTCATCCCCGACTTTGAGCCCTAATCCCGTAAAAGAAATCAAAAAAAGCAGCACTCCCACATAAAAAATGTATACTGGCCTTGGGCGTCTCATCCAACCGATAAACCAGTTGGGTTTCGCCAAACCTACCGCCAGAAACAACAAACTCACAATCACCGCAGATTGAAAGACTACCAAACTGATATCCTGCATTTCTTGCATCGCACACTCCTCCGGAATGATGTTTCGGCTTTTTTATTCTACTTTTCAGATTCATTGTGGTGTAAAAAAACAAGCCACCTGTGAGCATATTATGTCACTCACGGAGGAAGTCACCAATTAAGATGGCCGCGGATATCCGAGCTAGCCAACTCAATCCCAAAGAAGAGGAACTTTGAAGGGAAAATACTTGCGCGGGTACTTTACCATTCCTCAAGCAACCCAAATCCATGACTGATTTTCACAAAGATACGGGATTCATGCTCAAGGCCTTGCCAGACTTTGAGCTTGCTCCCAGGTGGCTTCTTCTGGCCAACACCATTTGCTAACCATGGCCTGTGCGTGTTTAAAATCCAAGGGATAGTCAATTTCAGCCCACTCCAACCCTTGAATGGAACAAGTCCAAACAGCGCCGGTATTTGCGGCAATCTCATCGATAACCGATAAATACCATCTTTTCAGGGAAGCCGGGTCATGCATCAAACATTCAATGGTTTGCCGGAATAATTGGGCGCCTTCGGCAAGAAAACGAATCATGCCAATGGATTCGCCATTGACCTTTTCCAGGGGCAGTTTTTTTCCGATGGAAAGCAGCTTATCGCCTTCAAGGATCAGCTTCATATCGTCATCATCATAATGGGGTTTTTCGTCGCGCGCCAAAGTGACAGGTTGCGCAGGCGCCTGGAGTAATTTTTCCGCCAAGGCGGGTTCGAATAAAGTGTCCCCGTTAAGCAAAAGAAAATCCCCTGCCATTTTTTCGCGCACCATCCAGCAGCTGACAAGATTGTCGGCCACTTCGAAAAAGGGATTAAAAACGACTTGGATTGTCTTTTTACCGTAACGGCTGTCAAGCATTTTTTTTACTTTTTCCGCTTTGTATCCGGCCACAACCACGATATCATTCACGCCATTCTCTCGAAGCGCGTCGATCTGCCATTCGATCACTGCGCGATCCCCGAGGCGCAATGCACACTTGGGGATATCGGCAGTTAATGGTGACAAACGGGTTCCTTGACCTGCACTAAGAATAATAGCTTGCATGAAGCGCGCTCCTTATATTTATATCTTTAATCTTGGGGAATATTTTTGTTGCCAGAAGACAACGGCCACTCATTATTAATAAGCAGTGTAATTTACTGAATCCAATCAGAGTATCTAAAACTCGCAATGAACACAAGGTGAATATATTGCGCCAGCTGTGGCGATTTGCCAACTCCATACAACAAGATTCGGCCCGATCCTGGAGAATAGAAATGGCTTTGTATTACCAAGTTATAGGAAGTGACACAACGCAAATTTGGGGATTAAGTCCCAAACGCAGAATTGCCCGGGTACTTTCCCGTCTTTGCGGCGCCCGGGAAACCATTCGCCCGCTCATAGATGCGCCAAAACCCTTGCCAGAAAATGCCAGGTTGCTTTTAATCCGGGCGGACTACCTATTGGATGAACGCGTTATTGACGGTCTTATCAAATCAACGGAAGATCTGGTTTTGGAAGTTGATGGCATTCCTGTGGCTGCCTGGGTCGATGCGAACCTTGGCGCAAGCGCCAAAGCGCTACTGGAGAATCAGATAGCAGAACCACTGATAATCCGCAGGGTAACGCCGGAAGACGTATCCAGGGCGATTTCCAGGAAATTGCGCAAGGTCTCTCCACCCTATGTAATACAAATCAGGCCGGAAAAAGTTCGTGAAATTGAACATCACTTATTCATTGAATCCTATAAAGGGGTCACAGACCTGGTTACTAAATGGCTATGGCCAAAGCCCGCCGAACAAGTGGTGCGATTCTGCGCCAATCATGGTATCCGCCCCAATCACGTGACGACTTTAAGCTGGGTGCTGGCGATTGCGGTTGGTTTTTTGTTCTATTACGGCCATTTTGCCTTAGGCTTGGTTTTGGGCTGGACCATGACATTCCTCGATACCGTCGATGGCAAGCTGGCCCGGGTGACTGTGGACTCCAGCCGTTTCGGCCATTTCTTCGATCATATTCTGGATCTTTTTCATCCCCCCTTTTGGTATTTGGCTTGGGGGCTTGGCCTTGCCAGCTATCAACCTTTATTGTTAAAGCTATCCGTCATGGGAACTTTTTGGCTATTACTGGCAGGCTATATAGGAGGAAGAGTTGCGGAAGGGGTTTTCAAAGAGCTTGTGGCGGGTTTCAGCATTTTCACCTGGGAAGTAATGGACTCAATAAACCGGCTGATTACCGCCCGTCGAAACCCCTGCTTGATTCTTCTTACCCTCAGCCTGGTCATTAGCCGCCCCGACCTGGGCTATGAGGCCGTAACTCTATGGACCCTCGTTTCTACCGCTTTTCTTTGGTGGCGGCTGCTTTTGGCTGTTTATCGAAAATTCAAGGGAGAGTCGCTGACATCGTGGCTGGATAACGTGGATCCAAAATCGGCGCAAGGCAGTCAACGTTGGTTTGTCAGTACGTCTGATTAAAGTAAGCCTTGTTATCCGTGCGCCACGTCCGGCGAATTGGATGACCGCCATTCTTGCAACTTCGGCCGTAAAAAACGGCCAGTATGGGAAGCCGGATTTTCCGCCACCTGCCATGGCGTTCCCTGGGCAACCACTTGACCACCGCCCGCCCCCCCTTCGGGACCCAAATCAATAATCCAGTCCGCGGTCTTGATGACATCCAGGTTGTGCTCAATCACAATCACAGTATTGCCGTGATCGCGCAAACGGTGGAGCACTTCGAGCAGTTGCTTGATGTCATGAAAATGCAGACCCGTGGTGGGTTCATCCAAAATGTATAGGGTTCGGCCGGTATCGCGCTTGGACAACTCCTTGGCCAATTTGACCCGCTGGGCTTCCCCACCGGACAAAGTGACTGCGTTCTGACCCAGGGTAATATAGCCCAAACCCACATCCATCAAGGTTTGAAGCTTGCGGGCGATCACCGGAATGGCGTTGAAAAATGCCAGCGCTTCTTCCACGGTCATGGCCAACACTTCGTGAATCGTCTTGCCTTTGTAGCGGATCTCCAGGGTTTCCCGGTTATATCGCTTACCCTTGCAAACATCACAATGCACATAGACATCGGGCAGAAAGTGCATTTCCACCTTGATGACACCGTCGCCTTTGCACGCCTCGCAGCGCCCACCCTTGACGTTGAAACTAAACCGCCCGGGACTGTATCCCCGGGCGCGGGCCTCGGGGGTTGCGGAAAACAATTCCCGAATGGGGGTAAAAAGCCCGGTATAGGTTGCCGGATTGGAACGGGGAGTACGGCCAATGGGGCTTTGATCGATATCGACCACCTTGTCCAAGTGTTCCAGTCCTTCGATGCCGTCACACGGCGCGGCTTGGGTGGAAGCGCCATTGAGCTCCATGGCCACCAATCGATATAGGGTATCGTTCACCAACGTGGATTTGCCTGAACCGGAAACCCCGGTAACGCACGTCAACAATCCCAAGGGGAAGGCCACATCGATAGCCTTGAGATTATTCCCCGACGCGCCATGGACAACCAGTTGCCGATCAGGGTTGGGCGGGGTTAGCATTGCTGGCACTTCAATCCGCTGGCGGCCCGACAAGTATTGTCCAGTTAAAGAGGCGGGAGCCTCCATCAACACCGAAGGCGGGCCTTCCGCGACGATTTTGCCGCCGTGAACTCCCGCGCCCGGCCCGATATCCACCACATGATCCGCCGCCAGAATAGCATCTTCATCGTGCTCCACCACAATCACGGTATTTCCCAGATCCCGCAAATGAATCAAGGTATCGAGCAAGCGTTGATTATCGCGCTGATGAAGGCCGATGGAGGGTTCGTCAAGCACATACATCACTCCCACCAAACCGGCACCGATCTGACTCGCCAAGCGAATCCTTTGGGCCTCGCCGCCCGAGAGGGTATCGGCACTGCGGTCGAGGCTAAGATAGTCCAGCCCCACATTTACCAAAAATTGCAGGCGGGCACGGATTTCCTTGACGATTTTATCCGCTACCGCGCCGCGCCGGCCTTCCAGGTGAAGGTTGTGGAAAAAATCCAGGCATTCGCTGATGGATAGAGCCGTCACTTGAGGCAGATTGCGCCCCGCGACAAAGACATGACGCGCCGCCTGGTTCAGTCGGGTTCCCTGGCACTCGGGGCAGGGTTTGGACGACAAATATTTCGCCAATTCTTCCCGCACCACGTTGGAATCGGTTTCCCGGTAGCGGCGCTCCATGATTGGCAAGACCCCTTCAAAAGTATGGCGCTTGACCACGCCCCTGCCCCGGCCGCCGAAATAACGGAAAGCGATGACTTCTTTGCCGCTGCCGTAGAGAATCACATGGCGGATGTCTTCCGGCAGCGATTCGAAAGGCGTTTCCGGATCAAAGCCGTAATGATCCGCGAGCGAACGAATCAAGGCGAAGTAATAGGCGTTACGCCGGTCCCAGCCCCGCACCGCGCCTCCCGCCAGGCTCAGCTTGGGATTTTGGACCACACGGGCGGGATCAAAAAATTGCTGGATTCCCAATCCATCACAGACGGGACATGCGCCTTTGGGATTGTTAAAGGAAAAAATCCGAGGTTCCAGCTCTTCCAGGGCGTAACCGCACTCGGGACAGGCGTACTGATCTGAAAACACTAAGGTCTCGGCAGGATCGTCCATATTGACCGCCAGCACCAGGCCGCCGCTCAATTTCAGCGCGGTTTCTATGGATTCCGCCAGCCGACCGGCGACGTCCTTGCGGATGCGGAAGCGGTCCACCACTACTTCAATAGTATGCTTGCGGCGCAAATCCAGGGCCGGGGGTTCATCCAGTTCATATACTTCCCCATCTATGCGGGCACGGATAAATCCCTGGCCGCGAAGTTCATTCAATAATTGCGCGTGTTCCCCCTTGCGTTCCCGCACCACCGGCGCCAGCAACATCCAGCGTCCGCCAAGCTCCCGGTTGAGGATGGTGTCTACCATCTGGCTGACCGTTTGCGCTTCCAGTGGTATCGCGTGTTGCGGGCATTGGGGCAGGCCCGCCCGGGCAAACAAGAGCCGCAGGTAATCATAAATTTCAGTGATGGTTCCCACAGTCGAACGGGGGTTATGGGAGGTGGATTTTTGTTCGATGGAAATCGCCGGTGACAACCCTTCGATGTGGTCAACATCGGGCTTTTCCATCATCGACAAAAATTGGCGGGCATAGGCTGACAATGATTCAACATAGCGGCGCTGGCCTTCCGCGTACAATGTATCGAATGCCAGTGAAGACTTGCCGGAACCGGAAAGGCCGGTAATGACAATCAACTTGTCCCTCGGCAGATCCAAATCGATATTCTGCAGATTGTGCGTCCGCGCGCCTCGAATACGGATACTCTCCATAACCCTCTCGAAATTCCGAAAACAAATCAATATATAATGGCAGATAGGACTCAGGCAAAAAAATTAGGTTTCCTCAGCGCATATTAATGAAAGTTGGCTATCATGGGGTGGGCTCGAGACCCTACAGTCTTTAATTTTTCTCCATAGTTCTTACTTGAATCAGGATTAGTTTCATGTTCCAACAAGTACTCCGGTATCTTTGTTTTGCACTAATTGTGTCTTTGGGATTGACCGCCTGTTCCGGCAACTTGACCGACACAGAGCACGTGGCCAAAGCGGAAGCCTATTTCAAGAAAGGCGACATCAAATCCGCCACTATCGAAGCAAAAAATGCCATTGCCAAAAATCAAAAAAATGCCCAGGCCCACCGGATACTAGGCATTCTCTATCTCGTCCAAGGAGATTTCCTTGCCGCGGAAAAGGAACTTCGCCGGGCCGTCAACCTGGGGATGGAAAAAAATGACGTCCTGGTTCCATTGGCACAATCGCTACTGGCACAAAAGAAATATCCCGAGGTGTTGATTGAAATTGGTCTGCCAGAAGAATTACCGCCGCAACACCGGGCGGAATTAACCGCTTACCGGGGAGACGCTTGGCTAGCTCAAGGTGAAACCGAAAAAGCCGAAAAAGAATACAAACTCGCCTTGTCCTTGGACCCCAAAGCGCCCGCGGCAATACTTGGGCTGGCTAAATTGGCCGTCACGCAAAAAGATTTGCCCCGCGCCCGGCAATTGATAGAAGAGGCACTCCAAATCGCGCCTAAAGATCGCCGGCTCTGGCGACTGAAGGGGCAAATCGCTCAATCCCAAAAGCGCCTTGAAGACGCCGAAAAAGCGTTCACCAAGGCCATCGAGCTCAGCCCCGCTCCTCGATTACTGGACGTCGCTAGCCGCGCTATTATCCGTCTGGACCTTAAAAAGCTTGATGCCGCTGAACAAGATATTCAACTATTAAAAAAAATCGCCCCGAAACACCCTTTTACCCATTATGCAGCAGGACGTTTGGCATTAGAGCATCAACAACATGCCCAAGCGCAAACTGAACTAGAACAAGCAATCAAATACAATACAGACTTTCATCCCGCCTATTTGCCGCTGGGAATTGCCCATTTGGCCCAGGGCCATCTAACCCAAGCCGAAAAAGCATTGCAGCACTATGTTTCTCATTATCCTGACAATCTTGCCGCCAAACGCGCCTTGGCCTTAGCCCGTTACCGTTTGCAGGACTATACCGCCGCGAAGGAAACCCTGCTATCCATTCTCGCCAATTTTCCGGCAGATGCTTACGCCCTTACCCTCCTTAGTCAAATTGAGTCTCAGCAGGGCAATATCAAACAAGCCAAGGCCTATTTAAAAAAATTGATGGAAGTCAATCCCGAGGCGGTTCGGATTGCGCTACCGGAAGGAAGCAACCTCCCTGCTGGCAATAAAGAACAATTGCTCGAAGCGGCACTGCGCCTCAATCCCGATTTTTTTCCCGCCCAAGTGCAGCTAGCCATGCTCTATTTACGAAATAATCAATTGGACAAAGCGGAAAAAATCGTCCAACAACTCAGTCAAAAAGCCCCGGATTCCGCCGCGACCCTGAGTGTGAAAGGTATCTTGCTCGCCAAGCGGGGGAAAACAAAAGAGGCAGAAAAAATATTAGAAACAGCTTTAGCTAAGGCACCAGATAATCCGAACGCTGCTTTTGCCTTGGCCGATCTGTATTTACGGCAACATAACTATAACCGTGCCAGGGAGCTGTATAACCATGTTGCAAAGTTATATCCCAGAAACCCAGAAATTCCATTCCGATTGGCGCTAGTCGATGTTAAAGAAGGCAAACAACAGGAAGCCATTAAACGTTTGGAAATTCTTCGGCAAGATCATCCCACTGCGGAAAAACCAGGGCTTTTGCTTGCTCGTTTATATCAGCACACGGGGCAACTGGAAAAAGCCCGCAGCTTGCTGGAACAACTCACCAATGCCAACTCTAAAGCAACCTCGGTACTGGCTGAATTAGTCAACATCTATCTTTCCACCAAACAACCTGAAAAAGCCTTAGACACAGCCAATCAAGTAGCAACTCTGGCGCCTAATTCGCCCGATAGCCATTATCTATTGGCGCACGTCTACGCATCCCTGAACGATCCCGCCAAAACCGAACAAGCCCTAAAAAAGGCCTTATCCCTGAACGCTAAACACTTGCCGGCACTGATTGCCCTGGCCCGGTTCTACGTAGTGAACAAACAGCCGCAACAGGCAAAGCAGATTTTCGATACCCTGCAGCAATATTATCCTGACAGCCCTGACCTTTTGGCAGAAATCAGCCAGCTCTCCATACGATTAAATGATACTCAACGCGCGATTGATGCCTATGTAAAAGCCATTGAGCTAAGCCCCCGCCCAGAATGGATTGTCGATCTGGCGAAGCTTTATTGGCGCAGCGGCAATCAAAAACAAGCTTTGGATTTGATTACAAAATGGCAATTAAAACTGCCAAATGATCCACTTCTGAGCTATTCCCTCGCCTTACTCCAACAAAAAGCAGGACAGCAAGGCCAGGCAATCGCTTTGCTGGAACATACTCTCAAACTTAAACCGGACCACACCGAGGCATTAAACAACCTGGCTTGGCTTTTGAAGGACAAAGCACCTGAGCGGGCGCTTGAATATGCCCGACAAGCCGCGGAACTGGCACCCCATTCACCTGCCGTTTTGGATACTTTGGCCATGATCTTGCTACAACAAGGAAAGGATGCAGAGGCCCTTAGAGTCATGGAACCGGTTTCGCAGCAGCTTTCTCATCCGCAAATCCAACTCCATTGGGCTAAAATATTGGCCGCCAACAACCAAAAACAGAAAGCGGCAGCGGTTTTATCCAAAATTCTTGAGAATCCTAAGGCTTCTTCAGTACACGAAGATGCAAAAGCCTTGTTACAACAATTACAGAGCTGACAGCCTGGCTAGTGAACTAATAACAAAGTGTCTGATTCATCTTTTTCCACCCCCATGACTTCTACGGAAAAGCGGGCCAGCATCGGTTTGGCAATGATTTTCGCCTGCCGGATGCTGGGGCTGTTTATGATCTTGCCGGTACTTTCTTTGTTTGCCGGCGAATTGAGGGACGCCACTCCCCAACTGGTTGGGCTTGCCATTGGCGGCTACGGCTTTACCCAGGCATTATTGCAAATCCCTTTCGGCTTGCTGTCCGACAAAATTGGGCGCAAAACCGTCATCACCTTCGGCTTATTATTGTTTGCCGCCGGCAGTGTCGTTGCGGCTCAAGCTGATACCATTTATGTAGTGATCGCAGGACGCGTTCTCCAGGGCAGTGGCGCCATTGCCGCCGCCATCATGGCCTTGGCGGCCGATCTCACTCGCGAGGAACACCGCACCAAGGCCATGGCAATGATTGGCATGAGCATCGGGATGGCCTTCGCCATTTCCATGATTGCAGGGCCTGCCATAGGCGCCCAGTTTGGTTTAAAAGGATTATTCTGGATTACCACCGCCCTGGCCTTGCTTGCGATTGTTATATTATTCGTTATCGTCCCAACGCCTGCCGTCGTTCGTTTTCACCGGGACGCGGAAGTCCAGCCAGCGCGTTTTGGCAGCGTACTTACCCACCCGGAACTGTTGCGGCTTGATTTCGGCATCCTGACCCTCCATCTGATCTTGACCGCCAGTTTCGTGGTGTTACCTGTGATTTTGCGCGATACTTTGGGAATCCCTACCCTCAAACACAGCACCATTTATTTGCCGGTGATGATCGCATCGGTGATAGCCATGGTCCCGCTAATTATCCTCGCGGAAAAAAAACGGCGAATGAAACCTGTTTTTCTCGGCGCGATTTTCCTGATCGCCCTGGCTCAAGGTGGATTAGCGTATTTTCACTCCCAATTGATAACCGTAGTGGCCTGTTTATGGGTATTTTTCACCGGGTTTAATCTGTTGGAAGCAACCTTGCCTTCCCTTATTTCGAAAATCGCCCCTGCCGATCTCAAGGGGACAGCCATGGGTGTATACTCCAGCAGCCAATTTTTTGGCGCCTTTCTGGGGGGATCTGTGGGGGGGTGGTTAACAGGTAAATACGGCCCCCAAGCGGTTTTTCTTTTTTGCGCCGGTCTCGCTGTCTTTTGGTGGCTTATTGCTGTCTGGATGAAACCACCCAAGCCAGTCAGCAGTCTATTGATTCACATAGGAGATATCGACTCCAAGCAGGCTATGTTCCTGGCCGGCAAATTAAGAAAAGCACCTGGCGTCCTGGAAGCGGTTGTCGTCGCCGACGAAGGCGTTGCCTATCTAAAAATCGATCGCCAACGGTTGGATCGAAACCGTATCCAAGCGATAATCGAATCTGTCACTCAACCTGAACCTCAACTTGCGGAGACCTAACATGGCATCAAGAGGCGTCAACAAAGTTATTCTCATTGGCAACTTGGGAGCGGACCCGGAAATCCGCTATATGCCCAGCGGCAGCGCCGTCGCAAACCTTAGGATTGCCACCAGCGAGAGCTGGAAAGACCAACAAACCGGCCAAATGCAGGAACGTACCGAATGGCACCGGGTGGCTCTATTCGGCAAACTGGCGGAAATTGCCGGCGAATATCTGCGCAAAGGTAGCCAGGTCTATATCGAAGGCTCTTTGCGTACCCGCAAATGGCAAGGCCAAGACGGACAAGACCGCTACACCACGGAAATCGTTGGCCGGGAAATGCGGATGCTGGGTGGCCGTTCCGAAGGCAGCGCGTCATTTTCCTCACCCAGCTCGCCCCAACAAAACGCGCCAGCACCACAACCATCCTCTTCAAATCAATCTTCTCCCCCAGAAACACTGGATGATTTTGATGATGATATTCCTTTTTAGGTAGGAAACATCGTGTTGTCCCAATGGCAAAGACCCTTGCAATGCTTCATTGCAATCTTGTCCACCCTGTTGGTGGGGACCTTGATCGCCAATATTTCGAATTTCTCACATACCCAGGTGACCAAGCATCTCAGCCTGTCTGAATTAATCATCTTTCTCACCCAGATTGCAGCCCTTGTTCTTTTGTACTTGCTGGCACGCGAGATTAAAGAAGCGTTGCCGAATAATGGCAAAACCAGCTCGTTCATCCGGGGTATTTTGCCCGCTACGGCAGCATTGCTGATTTTAATCCTGGGTCAGGATGTGATTATGGATATTCTGGCGCCCTATTTAAGTTCCAAGGGCGAACGTATTGTCATCTTTTTGTTTTGGCTGGCGATACTCGTTTCAGGCGTGTGGTTCATTTGGTCAAGCTATATTCATGGTCCTCAATTGGTAGCTGGTATCCTTGCCCTGGCGCATCACTTTGAGCAGTGGGGCAAACAAGTCACTCTGTGCCCTGCCTGCGGCGCCCATGTAAAAGATGACATGACATTTTGCGGTTACTGTGGCGCCCAGCTCCCAAAAGGCTCTATTTCCAATTCGACTAAGAGCTCCGGACAACCCGCAATAGAAAGGCGCTTCGACAACCCGGAATGACCCCGGTAAAATGAAAGTGTCACATGAAACAAGCATGCCCTTGAATATAACAAAATTAGGAGAAGCACCATGTTCTTAAAAAGAAAACAAGATGGTCACTTGGTAGAAGTCCTCAGCATTGCCGACCTCATCAATCCGCTGCATCAGGAAGTCGTTGGCCGCCTGCATTATGGCGAAGAACCCGGCGACCCGGAAAAATTCTCCAAAAGCGACCTGATTTTTCCATCAGACGAATCCTTGCCAAGATGCTGGACCGACATTCACTATCGGGATGAAGAATTGTTCAAACGGTTGAAAATCAACCCTTAAATAATAAAGAAACGCGCGGAGCTATTACTCCGCGCGTTAACTTTTAGCTATTGTAAAGCTACTGTTAATATACCTTCTTGCCTGATACACACTTATCTTTTCTGTCTCCGAATCCAAAGTCCTGAAAAACCCAGGCCTGACAATATTAATATGCTGGCAGCAGGCAAAGGAATTGGCGCCAGATAAGCCATCCAGGCTTCCGTATTCCCGTCGGGATTTTTACCCACACCCACAATCGTTCTACCATCAGCGGAAACCGCGTTGGCGGATCTGAGATCCCAACCGGCCAACGCCTCTTCCAGGCCAAAATCCTTCAAAACATCCTCTATATTGCGCATGCCGTCCTCTGGCGTCCATATAAAAGCTTCATCGCCAGTGCGGGAATCGCTTTCTCCCACCACCACATTGCCGTCAGCGGAAACAGCCTTGGCGGTACTGAGAAAACCACCGCCAGGCAGGAAACCAAGCCCTTCCATGCCTTTGCCCAAAGTCCAACGAAACGCTTGATTACCCTTACCGGCATAACCGCTGCTTCCCACTACCACAGAGCCATCGGCGGAAACGCCAATGGCAATACTGTAGGCACTACCACCCGGCAAGTAACCAAGACCGCGCATGCCACCGCCGCTGGTCCAACGAAAAGCTTCGAAAGCTTCCGACCCTGAATCTGAGTCACTAATCCCCACCACGACATTGCCATCCGCGGAAACCGCATACGCATCACTTATTTCACCATTTCGAGATAAATGGCCAAGGCCTTGCATGCCATTCTCATGGGTCCACCGAAAAGCTTCGGACCCTGCTCCAGCGAGGATATCACTTTCTCCCACCACGACACTACCGTCAGCGGAAACATCTTTGGCATCGCTTCCGAACTCACCACCCGGCAAGTGGCCTAGCCCTTGCATTTTATCTTGGGCGGTCCAGCGGAAAGCTTCCAAACCCAAGTCGAACTCGCCTATTCCCACGATGACCTTGCCTTTGGCGGAAACGCCTTTGGCAATACTATGAAATCCCCCGCCAGGCAGATCGCCCAAGCCTTGCATCCCATTTTCCATGGTCCAGCGGAATGCTTCCGCGCCAGAGGCAGACCGACTTGTCCCGACAACCACTTTGCCATCTGCGGACACATCCCACGCCACGCTGTGAAATTCTCCTCCCGGCAAATCGCCGAGCCCTTTAAAGATGGGGCCGGCCGCGGCAACATTGGCCGCGCCCATGGCTACCAGTAACAAACAAACCACGCGCCTGTGGTTCGCGGATAAAACTTTCCTCCTACGCATTGCAACCCCTCCTTTACTTTTTGTAGGAGGTTTAAGTATAGCACTATAAGATATTTCCTAAGACCCCAGAAAAATCCTCGAATCATGGCAATGTCATTCAAACACGTAAAGGATTGATTGAAGGGGTAGGAGGTCTGATTCGAAAGCCTCACCGGCACGAAAGCCGGCGTGGAGCTTACAGGGGCGAGCCGGACCGAAAGTCCAGTGGGCTTTCGCAGCCAGGGGAGCGCCCGAACTGGGAGGTTTGGGCAGGACTTTCTTGGCGTAGCAGGATTGCGCGGCAAGAAAGTATTCACGGCGCTTTTCTAAGCAGACCACCTACCCCAGCTCGAATAGATGACGGAGCCCTGATACTCGAATTTAGTATTCAACATTTTTATCACACGCTGCCAAAGCCTGAATAAAATCCGGCATTTCTTTTATCTCGGCATTGGCAATCATTTTTCCTTCTTCCACCCCTCGCGCCAAGGCGCAACCCTTACAGACCCAGATAGGAATGCCCATTTCCATGACTTCTGAAAGCACTTCTTTCAGAGGTTTGACATTGACGCCAACAATGTGGTCCGCCGCACCCGGCCTTGCCAAAGCGGTAGCCTCATCCCAAAGCCAGATAACCGGATCGTGCCCCTGAGCTTTAGCCGTTTTGGCGGCAATATAAGGCAGTGTTGCCAGGGTGGGATTATCGCTGCCGTGTTTTCCTGAAATTAATATCTTTGCCATCGGATTCTCTCCCTTTGTTGTGAAATTAAAATCTTGCTCTTTCCAATTTAATATGGTGACCAATATAGAAAAAAACAAGCCGGACATTGCGTCCGGCCAAAGGAGGGTGTCACAAAAAGCGACAGTCTCTACGATGCTGGGATGCATCGCCATTTTCAATGGCTTTTGGCCATCGAAAATGGAGTAATCGCAAAAGTCCAAGGATGGACTTTTATGACACCCTCAAGTGGGGGAGAAATCTTTTAGAAATCCAAATCCAGATTACCGCTGCCCAACACATTCAGCGGCATCTTTAAATAACGTTTGCCGTTTGGCTCAGGCGGCGGCATATGGCCTGCCCGGATATTAACTTGGATTGAAGGCAGAATGTATTGGGGCGCGGGAAGCACCCGGTCAATCCCGTCGCGGATACGGACAAACATTTCCTCGGAAGTTCCATCGTGAACTAACGGATTACGTTCTTTTTCTTCTTTCACGGTTGTCATATAACGAGGTCCTGGCGCATTGGGACGGTAATCGTGACACATGTAGAGCTTGGTATCTTCCGGCAGTGCGAAAATTTTCTCCCGGATAGAGCAATATAACGCGCTGGAACTACCGTTGGGAAAATCACAGCGAGCGGTGCCATAATCAGGCATAAATACAGTATCTCCCACAAAGGCGGCTTCTTCATTCACCACATAAGTCACGCACGCCGGGGTATGACCCGGGGTGTGCATAACCCGTACCGAAAGATTGCCAATGCTGAAGGTTTCACCGTCCTTGAACAAATGATCGAATTCTTCTCCTCTTCCTGAAACATCATCAATGTTGTACAGACCCTTAAAAAATTGCTGAACTTCTTGAATATGCTCGCCAATACCGATTTTCCCACCTAGCTTGGACTTGATGTAGGCGGCCGCGCTCAAATGATCTGCGTGAGCATGGGTTTCCAGCAACCATTCCACCTCAAAGCCTTGTTCTTGAACGTATTCGATAATTTGATCGGCATATTCGGTACTGACCCTGCCGGCGTTATAGGCATAATCCAAAGCAGAGTCGATAATGGCGCAGCGCTTGGTTTCCGGGCACGCCACGATATAACTAAAGGTATCGGACTGGGTATGAAAAAAATGATGAATATGGGGTGAGGTCATAACCTATCTCCTATATTAGAAAATCATAAATTTAATGCGGCTAAAAATTCTGATTTCAACCTATTAGGCAATCAAGCTTTCATATGGCTCAAAAAATCCATGAAGGCCGGTACAATATCGCTTCTTTGGCGAAACAAAATATAAAAAGCCATGGCAATCACGAACCAGGCGAAGCCTTTGCGCAGGTGGCGGGGATGCAGCCTGTGAGCAAGCCAGCTACCCAGGAATGATCCTGCCACCGCCGATCCGGTCACCACGCCCGCAAGGGTGTAATCAACGGAAACATGGCTGAGATAACCGACAAAACCCGCCGCGGATTTCAAGGCGATTACCAGTAATGAGGTTCCAATGGCCAGGTGCATGGGCAAGCCTCCCAGCAAAGTCAACGCCGGCACCACCAAAAAGCCGCCGCCAGCGCCCACTAAACCTGTCACCGCGCCAACGACCAGGCCATGAAGGATTACCTCTCCCAATGGAATACAATCGAGGCAATCCCCCGGATTTCTAGGCTTCTCAACTTTTTGTCCATTACGCAACATGGCCCAGGCAGTGGCAAACATAATTAGGGCGAAGGCCACCAACAACAAAGGCGAAGGGATAAATCGGGCGACCCAGCCGCCAATGAAAGCGCCTACCATCCCGGCGCCTCCAAACAGAAATCCAACCCGCCAACTCACCGAACCCCGGCGGGCATGCTGAATCATGGCGACCGCGCTGGTAACCCCAACCACTAACAAAGAAGTAGCAATGGCTTCTTTAGCGGGAACATCCAAGGCATAAACAAGAATCGGCACCGTCAAAATAGAACCGCCGCCGCCGAGCAACCCCAATGTCAACCCGATAAGCAAGGATAATAATATCGCCAAAATCATGCTTTAAGTCCCAAACCTGAAGTATTTTCGTCTGCTTTGTAGTAAAGACATTGTAGGCAAAGCAATAGAATATTACAAAAACATATATTCATATAATTTAATATATTTATAGCATAATAGAATATAGAGCCATGAAATCTCAATGGCTATGGGCCAACCCAGAGGATCCCCTTCAAACAAGAAGTCCAAGAAATAAATACCTGCTAAGACCCTACAGGGCTATAACCCTGGCAAGCATACAAAAAGGTGGAGGAAAAGACAGGCCAGGGCCACGTCATTTAAACACGTATAGTATTGATTGCCGAAGCAGACCACCTGCCCCGGCTTTAAATAGATGACGGAACCCCGAAAGACAGACTAAGAGAAAAAAATTATTTCGGTGGCGGCGCTAGAATCACTCGGTTACGTCCTTCAAGCTTGGCTTGGTACAAAGCCTCATCAGCCCGTTTGATGGTGCGTTCGTAATTCAGCTCCCCACCACTCAGTGCGACACCGCAGCTCACGGTTAACTGGATAACATCGTTATTGGCTACAGGAAATGGAGTTGCTTCAACTATTTTGCGGATTTTTTCAGCCACTAGCATCGCAGTAGATTCTTGCACTGCCGGTAGCAATACTAGAAATTCTTCACCGCCATAACGGAAAACAAAATCACTGGTACGAACCTTTTCTGACAACAATTCGGCGAATCGCTTCAATACTTGGTCTCCAATATCATGACCAAAACGGTCGTTGACCGTTTTGAAATGATCAAGATCTATCATCAATATGGCGTATTGCTTTTGACTGTAACGAGATTTACGGCTCTCAAAATTCAACACCGTGCTCAAGTGGCGCCGGTTGAATAGATGGGTTAAAGGATCCTTCCGCCCCTCCATCTCAGAAACTTCCCGCCCCAATTCACTGAGCAGCCAATCGGCTTTTTTCACCAACTCCTCTAACAGCTCAATGGCTTCAGTGTATTCTTCTTCATTTTGTTGCTGGTTTAACTGTCGAGTTTGCTCCAATAGAGCATCTATTTCCTCGCAAGCCTGGGCAAGTTTATCTAGGGTGTGATTTTCTGGAAACAATAAAGGTGCTTTATGTTCCAGCCACAGACCTATCTCTGATTCGCGCAGCGGCACAATGGCGTTGCCTTTCGTGCGCTTGGCGTTCCTTTGATGCATGGCGCTCAATTGATGGGTAAACCACATAAGCAGCTTGTTGCGCATTTGCTCGCAGACCAATTGGAGATTTTCCGGAGGAATACTCATCCGCATCCGTTGCAACTCGGAAATCATATCCCCGTGTTCTTCGTTGTAGCTTTCGGCGATGATTGCCACAATCAGATCAATTAACGAATCGACATAAATGATTGCCGGTAAACGCTTCGATTGTTCTAAAGATATCAATGTCTGGTTGATCTCTTGTTTGAGCATCCGCATGCCCAAAAGAAAAAGCGTCAAAGGGATGTCCATATCCGCATGTATCCTCCCCAGGCGTTCTTGGAATTGTAGAAACTCTTGACTAGTTTGGGTGTGGGGCCCATAAAAAGTGAAGGAAAGCCAAGCATTTACCCCTTTTCGCAGGCGCTGATTAATTACTTCCGTGGTCAAAAATTCCGCAGCCTGGGGATGTTTGAGTAGGCGCTGGTAGAATCTAGTAACGATGTCATCGCTGTGCTGTTTCAAGAGGGGTTGCAGCACGGAAAAGACTTCCTCACTGTTTTCCCACAGGTTGAGTAACTCTTTATGATGAATCTCAACCAAGGATTGGAAAGGCGGTTTCATCCGGTTCCTTGACGAAAAATAGAGAAGATATTAACCGCAAGAATAGCACAGCTGAATTTTTTGTCTTGTCAAATATTACCTGGTTTTTTTGATGCCAAATGATCCGCCCAGCGGGTCGTTTCAGGCAGTTTGTAACGGGTGACACAAGCCAGAACCCATGTCACGGCACTTTCCACACATAGGCGATGGCCGGGAGATACATAAATCGGCTTGACGCCCGCACGGGTCCGCACTACCGCGCCAATCATTTCTTGTTGATCCCAAAGTGGCACCCAAGCGCCTTTCTCCTCCGGAACCGGGTCATGGGTTCCAATCAAGCGGGTTTTGCCCACGCCAATGGTGGGATGATCCAACAATACACCCAAATGACTGGCAATCCCGAAACGGCGCGGATGGGCAATGCCTTGACCGTCGCATAAAATGATATCGGGCAACTGCGGCAATTTCTCCAGGGCCGCTAAAACCGCCGGGATTTCCCGAAATGACAAGAGCCCTGGAATATAGGGAAAGGTGGTTGGCACTTCTGCCAAGGACTGGCATTGGAGGTGGAGAGCTGGGAAACTAAGGATCGCTACCGCTGCCCGGGTAATTGCGCCTTTTTCCTTGAACCCGACATCAACACCAGCGACGGTGCGGATTATCTCGGGCAAATCATCTTCCTGCTTGACAAACTGCCGTAATCGCTTTTGGATTGCAATGGCTTCTGAAGGGGAAACATTCCAGGGATGGATGTGGTGGAGTCTAAGTTTGGCCACTTTGCTTGGCCTCGTCCCAAAGCGCATCTAAATCCGCCAATGGGGTTTCGGCCATGGTTTGCCCGGATTTTGCCAATCGTTGTTCCATAAAACGGAAACGGCGGCCAAATTTACGATTGCTTTCGCGCAAGGCAGTTTCAGGATGAACGCCCAGATGGCGAGCCAGGTTGACCACAACGAACAACAAGTCCCCAACTTCCTCTTGGATATGCTGGTCATCGCCTTCAGTGACCGCCTCGCGCAACTCCGCCAACTCCTCTTCAACCTTGGAAAAGACGGGGTTCACTTCAGGCCAGTCGAAACCATGGCGGGCCGCGCGGTTTTGAATTTTTTCCGCTTGCAGCAAGGCGGGCAAGGTTGCTGGAATATCCGCCAACAAGCTGGGATCTTCTTCTGTCTTGCCTTTGGCCTCGCGTTCAGCCCGTTTGCTCGCTTCCCAGGCTTGTCTGCGTTCTTTTTCCGAGGCGAATTGGACCCCTGAAAAGACATGGGGATGGCGGCGAACCAGTTTGTCGCAGAGACGATTGACGATTTGAGCAAAATCAAATAATCCTTGCTCCTGGGCGATGCGGGCGTAAAAAACCACTTGCAGCAACAGATCCCCTAACTCGTCACACAAGTCATCATAGTCACCACGCTCAATGGCATCGGCGACTTCGTAGGCTTCTTCCAGGGTATGGGGGATCAGGGACTGGAAAGTCTGCTTGCGGTCCCAGGGGCAACCAGTCTCGGGATCCCGCAACCGAGCCATAATTTCCAGCAAGTGTTCAATGGCAGACATCAAAAATGATAGCCGTAGTTATCCCAAAACCGCTGGCGGAACTGTGCCATGGAAAAATGGTGGTTTTGCGTGCCAGCATGCTCTACTTTGATCGCCCCCATCAGGGAGGCAATGGCGCCAATGGTTTCCCAATCATAATTTTCCAACAGGCCGAAAATCACCCCAGCCCGATAAGCATCGCCACAACCGGTAGGATCCAAAACCTTTTCCACCTTGACCGGGGGGATGCGAATCGGTTTGCGGTCGATGTAAACGATGGACCCCTCTGCCCCCTTGGTGACCACTACCGCGTCCACATCGTCGGAAATTAATTCCGGGGTCAAGTGGGTTTTTTCCTGCACCAACTTGGCTTCATAGTCGTTGAAGATGGCCCAATTGGCCAGTTCGATAAAACGGATTAGTTCGTCTCCTTCAAACATGGGCGTGCCCTGGCCGGGATCGAAAATGAAAGGAATCCCAGCCTCGTGGAATTGCTCGGCGTGCTGGATCATGCCGTCCCGGCCATCCGGGGCCACAATGCCTATCTCAATCCCGGCATTATTCGGAATCTGGTTTTCATGGGCAAAAGACATGGCGCCCGGGTGAAAGGCGGTAATCTGATTGTCGGCTAAATCGGTGGTGATGTAGGCCTGCGCCGTGTAGGTGTCTTCTATGACTTTAAGATATTGTTGATTGATTTTGCAGGTTTCCAGCCATTCCTGGTAAGGGGCGAAATCTTTTCCTACCGTCGCCATGGGCAGCGGCTCTTTACCCAGCAGCTTGAGGTTATAGGCAATATTGCCGGCACAACCACCGAACTCCCGGCGCAATTCCGGTACCAAAAAAGCCACATTTAGAATATGAACCTGGTCGGGGAGAATGTGATTCTTGAAATAATCGGGAAACACCATGATGGTGTCAAAGGCCATGGAGCCTGTAATCAACGCGGTCATTATTTATCCTTGGAATTTGTCGAACAAAATCAGCCCCCATACAATCAGGGCCAAAAAAATGGCCAACAATACGCTGGCGGAAGCGATATCCTTGGCGTAACCGGAAAGCTCATGACGCTCTGGACCAATCCGGTCCACCACCGCCTCCACGGCGGAATTGAGGGTTTCAAAAATAGGGATAATTCCTACGCTCCCTATCAGCAGCGCCCGTTCCACGCCGTTGTCCCCGAGCCACAATGCGACCGGAACGGCGAGCATAAAAACCCACGTCTCCTGCCGGAAGGCCTCTTCGTTGCGCCAGCATACTTTCATGCCAGCCATGGAATTTTGAAAAGCGGCTATTAGCCGAGGCAGCCCTTTAAGCCCTGGTTCCCCCATGCCTTACGTCCTTTCTGTTTTTATCGGTAAAATTCAAAGCGGTCATTGTAACGGAAACTTTGAGAATCCGTCATATTGGCAAGCGTAGATTCAAGTGAAATTAATGCAGAAGAGGGTTTTACCGATTATCTTCTTCCACCGCGCCATAGAGCTGTTCCAGAAAGTCCGGAATGGCGCTTACTACCCGATTCCAGCTGGGAATAAAGGGGGTTTCCATGGGGTTCTCCAGAAATTGCTCGCCCGCCAGCCAAACATTTTGGGCAAACAACTCCACCATTCTTTCCTCACTGTGACGGTCAAAGGCAAGACCATTGATCCTGGCCTCGCTGTAATAACGATCCACAAAATCCAGCCCCACCCGGTAATAAGTCGCCTTGAGGGTACGGAAGGTTTCCTGGTGGAACACACAACCCATGGTGGCCAATTTACGGTACAGGGATTTGGCGATATCCATGCTCATCTTGGCCAAGCCCGCTTCGGGGTTATCTTCCGAAACTGGTTGGTGCTTATGATCATAACTATCTGCGATTTCCACCTGGCAAAAGTGGCTATGGGCCTGATTTCTATGCACCTCGGACAATACACCGATTTCCAGGCCCCAATCGCTGGGAATCCGGATTTCCCGCACCACATCCACCCGCATGGAAAACTCCCCCGCCAATGGATAGCGGAAACTGTCGAGGAATTCCAGGTAATCCAAGGGACCAATCAGCGTTTTCAGCGCCCGCACCAATGGCGTAAGTAGCAAACGGGTAACCCGGCCGTGAATCTGATTATTGGCTACCCGGTAATAGTATCCTTTACAAAAACGGTAGTTGAGCGCAGGGTTGGCGACGGGATAAAACAGGCGCGCCGGCATTTCCCGGTTGTAGGTCAATATATCGCAGTCGTGCAGGGCAATTACGTCCGCCTTTCCCGAGGCGATTACATAGCCGTAACAATACCAAACATTTCGGCCCTTGCCCGGCTCCTGCGGTGCCAGTCCCAGCAGCGACAATTGATTGTCCAGTTCGCGCAGGCGTGGGCCATCGTGCCATAAAATGCGATGAGGCTGAGGCAATTTGTCAAAGAAACGGCGGGCATATTCAAACTGAGAGGCATCGGCGCGATCAAGGCCAATAATGATTTCACTCAAATAAGGGACTTTTGCCAGCTCTTCCAAAATTGCCGGCAACGCCTCACCCTCAAGTTCGGAAAACAAAGAAGGCAACACCAATGACATAGGACGCTGACGGGAAAACTCCGTTAATTCTGCTTCCAGCGCTTCTATGGGCCGGCTGGATAGACGATGCAGGCTCGTCACTACGCCGTTTTGAAAGAAATCCCCCATACAGTCCTCCCGTTATCCTGTCTCTTAGGAAACGCTGAATAATTCAGCGTTTCCCTTATCGCTATTTTTGTCCTTCACCATACGCTTCTAAAACTAATGTCTCAAGCTCCTGAAAAGCATCAATATTAGAAACACTTGGAAATGTGGCCCTTCACTCGCAAGCAACCCTGATTATCAGATATTTCTCAACCACAAACCCTTGAACATGTCCATCAAAAAATGTCAAGAAGAAAATCAAATATGAACTATATTTTTGATTAATTAGTAGCGATATTGTGCCCTTTGATGAAAATCCCCGCTACTAATGGGTCACCTCTTGACTGCCGCCTTAAGGCTTTAAGATTACATAACTTTCAGGACTGAACACATGTTTGATGCCAACTTCCCTAAATCAGGCCCTATCGCGCCTCATCTACTAAAGCAACATTTTGTTGCCATTTTCCTGCTACACAATGCTTTTTTGTTCCTTGCCTTCTTCGCTCCCCAGTTACCAACCCTGCTTTTTTGGATGTGGCTGCGAATTTTTTTGCTCCAGCCCGTTAATCACAGCCTGGCTTGGTATCCAAACGGGCAAATCTCTTCCATGTGTTTAGAGATTCAGCGGCTTTTTTCCAATTGCTGTGAAAACAGGATCATCGGAGAATTCGCTATTACCATAGTCTATCTATTGGGATATTCTCACCCTGCTTTGTACATGTTGGTATTACTCAATTTTTGGGGCCTAGTTACCACCTACCGGGTGTTAAGAAAGTACACGGTCTAAAAATTCTGCAAGTGTTTCGGCATTCGGCTGCCAAATCAAGCCTTTATGCTGCGTTGGCCGCACCCATTTTATGCTCGAAGTAGCGCTGCCACGCCTGCGCGAAAATTGGCTTGCCGCCTTGCTTGACACCCTCGGTGCTCGAATCACTGGCACAATTTAGTAAAAAAACATTTTTTCTAAGCCATCTCATCGGTGGCTATGTGGTAGTGAGGATCTTCCATAACATTGACTTCCACCAAATCACCCGCTTTTTTAAGCAATTTCCGGCATTCCGGGCTCAAATGGCGCAAATGCAAGGTTTTACCGGCTTTGATATATCTTTCCGCCAGAGTATCGATCGCTTCAATGGCGGAATGATCGGCTACCCGGGAATGCTGAAATTCGATCACCACATCGTCTGGGTCATTTTCAGGATGGAATAAATCCAGGAAGTTTTGCACCGACCCAAAAAACAACGGCCCATGTAGCTCGTAGACTCTTGAACCCTCCCTGTCATACTTTTCCACCCGGATATGCTTTGCGTGCTCCCATGCAAAAACCAGGGCGGAAACAATCACGCCTACCACCACGGCCATCGCGCCAGTGGCCCCGGAGATCATCCCAGGCCGGCCGCCAAAAATGGCCGCCAGAAGACCCACCATAAAAGCGGCATATAAACCTACCAAAGGCTCAACCCCAGCCACAAAAGCAAAGGCCACCGCTTCCGGCACCAAGGCCAAAGCGACAGTAAGACCAGATAAAACTTCGGTACGTAAAGATTTAGGAGAATGGGAACCCAATGTAAACATAGAAAAAAGAAGACCTAAATTTTGGACAAGAAAAAAGCCTTGGTTCATTTAAGAACAAAGGCTCTACATGACTGAGAATTATAGCATGAATTGCGTCAATTAATTGACGGGCCAATAATCACTGTATTATCAAAACCAAATGCTGTGAAACTTAGTCCTCCTTTGAGAACGGCTGGTCACCCTGCTTAACCAGGGCTTGTCGGACAGATTAACAAGCGTTAGGCTTCCCGCAATTAGATTCAGAGTTAAATGCAATATTAATCTTTAACTAAAAAAATGAAGCAACGCTTTAGATTTACAATGCTTTTTATAATCTGCACTTATTGCAAATTACTCAATCGATTTCATAAATATCAAAAAAGGCGCTCTATGAAGAGCGCCCTGTATCAGGAATTAGTCCTGCCCAACTACCGCCAAGCCTTTTTGGCTGGCATAAAACGCAGCGATATTCTTGACTTGCTCCTCCGTCAGGTCTTTAACCATAGACTGCATGATGGCGTTATTTCGCACGCCGGTTTGGTAGTCCTGGATTGCTTTGATTAGATAACTTTCATACTGTCCCGCCAAACGGGGAAAGTTAGGAGAAGGCGCGTTACCGTCTTCGCCATGGCAACTGGCGCATTTTTCTGTCAGAGGCTTGCCTGCCTTGGGATCCCCAGTGATTGGCCCTTCCTGGCGCTTACCCTCAAATTTAGCTACGTAGGCTGCGATATCGGCCATATCTTGCTCGGTAAGCGCTCCTGCATTGCCTTCCATGCTGCCGTGCTTTCTCTGCCCTTCTTTATATAACTTGAGGGAAGAAATAACGTAGGGTTCATACTGGCCGCCAATCTTGGGCACGTGATAATTAGGATAGGCATTGGCATAGCCAGGCATGCTGTGACATCCCTTGCAAGTGTAAAATTTGACTTTACCCGCCTCAGGATCGCCACCAGCCTGAGTAATAGGACTTCCTAAAAGCAAACCGGCCCCGATCAGAATTCCCCCAAACAATTTCATTGTCATTCTGTGTATCCCCTTCAACTTTGAAATTAACGCTACAAATAAAAGATGGATTATAAAACAACCTTATCGCCGTTACAGCAAATCCTTGATTGCATCTCTCTCTTCGATCAACTCCTGCTCGGTCAGCTTCATTCGGGCACGGCTGAAATCATTGATGTCCAGGCCTTGAACAATTTGCAGTGATTCATTTTCTGCTACCACGGGAAATGAATAAACAATATCACTGGCAATGGCGTAGCTGCCATCGCTTAGCACGGCCGCACTGATCCAGTCCTCTTCCGGCGTGCCGAATACCCAATCGCGCATGTGATCCAAAGCGGCATTGGCAGCCGATGCCGCGCTTGATTTTCCACGCAGACGAATCACCTCTGCGCCACGGTTCTGCACCGTAGGGATAAATTCATTTTCGTACCAATCCATGTCAACCCACTCCAGGGCGGGTTTACCTTTTACTTGGGCGTGAAAAAGATCAGGGAATTGGGTCAACGAATGATTTCCCCAAATACTGATTCGCCGCACATCTGTGACCGGTGTATGGCATTTTTCTGCTAACAGGCTTTTAGCCCTGTTGTGATCAAGGCGAGTCATAGCAGCAAAGTTCTGGGGATTCATGTCCGGAGCATTATGGATAGCTATCAGGGCATTGGTATTGGCAGGGTTACCTACAATCAATACCTTGGCATCCTTCTGGGCAACTTCATTTAGCGCCTTGCCTTGTGCAGAAAAAATCCCGGCGTTGGCCGACAAAAGATCTTTTCTTTTCATGCCTGGACCTCTTGGCTTGGCGCCGATGAGAAAGATCAGCTCCGCATCTGCAAAAGCCAGATAGGGATCTGCCGTGACCAGTACGTCTTGCAAAAGGGGAAAAGCACAATCCTTCAGTTCCATCACTACCCCGGCCATGGCGTCGGCCATGGCTTCTATTTCCAAAAGTTGCAAGATCACAGGTTGATCTGGCCCCAATAGTTCTCCAGAGGCCAATCGAAACAGCAATGAATAACTGATCTGACCTGCCGCTCCAGTCACAGCGATACGTGTTGCTTTCATAAAAACCCTCTTAAATTGTGCTTAAAAAGCCAAATTGCCCTGAATTTGAGAGCGTTATTAGGCTGGATCCTGATTTATCCCAAGCTAGCCTATCCAAATTTGAAGGAATCTCAGCTACTGAGGCGTTAATTGCTATTTTTCATGGTCAAAAAATAAAGGCAATGTTTTAACCAGGCATGCAAACGCCAAAAATTTAAAACCTTATCCCGTAAATAATAGGTTAACCCGCTCCGGGACCTTTTGGTACTATGAATACAAGATTAATTGACTAAGGTGGACCGCAGCCGGAAAGAAAGGATTATCCGTCGCACTCAACCCATGATAAGAACATGAACTTCTGTAGATTGGCTCTGTGTTTATTGGTAGGCCTGATCGCCGCAAGTTCCAGTTCGGGACTGACAGAATGGGGAAGCCATTTAGAAGAATCATTGGGCCTAAAAACCTTGTTTACCCTAAGGGGGCCAGCCACCCCACCGCCAGAAGTTGTCATTCTTAGCCTCGACAAAACCTCCGCTCAAGCCCTCGGGCTACCGGACAAACCTGAAAAATGGTCTCGTTCCTTATATGCCCGTTTGATTCAAAAATTGACTGAATCCGGCGCCCGGCTCATCGCTTTCAATATCGTCTTTGATGAAGGCCGCAATTTTCAGGATGATCAGCAAATGGCAAAGGTCATGCGCCAAAGTAACAATGTCATTTTGAGTGATTATCTTAAAAGAGGCATGATTTCCTTGTCTCAAGGCAACCCCGATGATACCAACCAATTTTTTTATGATCTGGTCATCCGGCCGATTCCTTTATTCTCCCAGGCCGCCCTATTTTCAACTCCGTTTACCTTGCCTAAAACCTGGAAGGAAGTGAAACAATTTTGGGTCCACCAGGATAATGGCTCTTGTGGATTCCCCGCAGCGGTATTCCAAGCTTATGTATTTTCATATCTTTATCCTGAAATCCTGGCGATAACCCATCAAATCAGTCCTGGATTTGCCAGCCACCTGCCGCCCAGCTATGAAGCCGCGGTTCGAAAACGCTCTGTAGATAACCTGATGTTGGCATTTAAAACCTTTTTCGACCAACATCCCCAGCGACTTAACAAGTTTACTCAGCTGGCCAAAATGCAAATTCCGCCAGCGAAACAACCTTTATTGATGAATTGGCTGTCGCTCTATAGTAATCCTCAGATCCGTTACTTGAATCATTACGGTCCCGCAGGCAGTATCACCACCATTCCCTTAAGGGATGTCTTATCTGGGAATGCGCATTTATTCAGGGACAAAGTTGTATTTGTCGGATATTCGGAAGACCTCCACCCTGAAAAAAACCAAGGATTTTATACTGTTTTTTCACATTCTGCGGCCGATACCCTAAGCGCCACCGAAATTGCCGCCACCGCGTTTGCCAATCTCCTGGAAGATTCCTGGCTCAGAAGCCAAGATCCGACGGTGCAGTTTCTATTTCTACTCGGCTGGGGGACTGGACTGGCTTTGCTATGCTGGCGGTTGCCTTTATTGAGGGCTTTCATGGCGGCGAGCATGGTGGGGAGTATCTATTTGGCGATTGTCTTCTATCAGTTTGTTCAGAACCACCATTGGTATCCAATAATCATCCCGCTTGCCATTCAAATCCCTGCCGTCTTGCTAGTCACGCTATGTTGTCACTATATTTCTACCCGCCAAGAAAAAGATAGCATTCATCAAGCTTTCCGCCTGTTTGTTCCCGAAGATATCACCAAGCATATTACCAGCACCAAAACCGTTGACGCCCTTTCCACTCACGGGGAACTGAAATTTGGTGTTTGCCTGGCGACTGATGCGGGCCGCTATACGACCTTGTCGGAATCCCTAGACCCGATGACATTGGGTCAATTGATGAATGAATATTACAGCACCCTGTTTTTGCCTGTGAAGGCCCATGGGGGCCAAATTTCCGATGTGGTTGGCGATGCCATGATGGCATTATGGACTGCCAGTGAAAACTCTCCTTTCCTGAGGCGGCAAGCCTGCCGTGCAGCGCTCCAAATCAAACAAGCCGTCACCCTTTTTAACGAGACCCATCGTTACCAGCTCCCCACCCGCATTGGCCTCCATGCGGGAATGATCCGCTTGGGCACCGTGGGCTCCCCCGATCACTATGAATATCGTGCCGTGGGGGATGCCATCAATACGGCCACCAGAATTGAAGCGCTTAATAAAGTGTTGGGGACAAGAATTCTAGTGTCAGGCGATGTTGCCTGCGACCTTGAAGAGTTCTACTTTAGGGACCTGGGCACCTTTTTATTGGAAGGCAAACAACAAGCGATAGATATTTTTGAAATCATCGGCCTGACAGAAGATATTTCACCGGCCCAAAAAGCCTTTTTCAGTGCTTTTGCCAATGCTTTGAAGCTATTCAAACGACATGATTGGCCCCAGGCTCATCAGGCATTCGCTACCCTGGCCAATCAATTCCCGGAAGACAACCCCACGTTGTTTTATTTATTCCAATGTCAAACCTACTTGCAAGAACCACCCATAATGAAACAACCACATATTATTACCGTCAGCAAAAACAGCAGCTATTCAAATATGAGACTTATTCAATAATATTATAAAATTCTTTACAAATATTAAGAAAGTGTTGCCAAATTCAAATTTATAAGACATTTCTAATGGTAATCTTACCCTTTTCTCGTCATACCGGCCATGTTAAGGTGAAATTCAGCAGTTTATTTAGGTCACCTGATTCCATAACCAATAAAAACCATGATCAAAATTTGTTGCTTACTCTTCATGGCGATTTTCTTGCTGTCTCCAGCATCATGGGCCCAAAGTGCCTGTTCCGACTGGATTGCCAAAATCATTTCAGCGCAAGGCCAGGTCGTAGTTCAGCGGAAAAACAAAAATATTGAAGAAGCCTACCCAACGCTGGCTATTTGCCCCGGCGACAGCGTACAAACCGGGAAATACGCCCGGGCCACTTTACAGTTACGCAACGATTCATTATTAAATCTTGACCAAAATACCTCCTTGGTCTTCTCCGAGGCTCAACCAGCCAATCAACAAGAAACCTCTTGGTGGATCAACCTCTTCACTGGCAACACCTTTTTCCGTAGCCGAAGACCACAACGGCTTCGTGTCAGGACGCCATTTGTCAATGCGGTTCACGAAGGCACGGAATTTTTGGTGGACGTCACCCAAGACCGCGCCAGGATCTTGGTTTTCGATGGCACAGTCAAAGCCGCCAATGTCCAAGGCCAACTCAAGATAGCCGCTGGACAAGCAGCGGAAGCCAGAAAAAACCAGGCCCCCAAACCAGTGAAACTAATCATCAAACCCGAAGACGCGGTGCAGTGGGCGCTGTATTATCCTCCGCTTGTCGATATTACCTATTTCCAAAACACTGTCTCTAATCCTTTATTAAGAAACGCCGCGCAAGCTTATCAGAAAGGGCGTATTGACGAGGCGTTATCGCTCCTAGATAAGCTTCCCGCCGAACAACAAAATAGCAACTACTATCTGCTACGCGCGGCATTACTACTGAGTGTCGGCCAGGTAGATGAGGCGCGACAGGCCATTGAAACGCTCCTTGGCCAAAAACCCGGCAGCAGTGCCGGTCTTGCATTACAAGCCGTCATCGCGGTCGCCAAAAATCACAAACAGAAAGCCCTGGAACTCGCTCGCCGGGCAGTAACACAACAACCAGATTCGTCGCTCCCGCACATTGCCCTGGCCTATGCCTACCAGGCGGCTTTTCAAATAGAAAAAGCTTATCAAAGCGTGCAAACCGCCGTTGATTTGGCCCCACAAAATGCCCTGGCCCACGCCTTATTGGCCGAGCTGTCACTGGCTACAGGCGATACCAATACAGCCATGAAGGCGGCGCAACGGGCAGTGCAACTCAATCCCAATCTAGCGCGCAGCCAAAATGTGCTGGGGTTCGCCCATTTGGCGCGTTTCGAGATTTCAGAAGCGGCAGAGCATTTTACAACCGCCATAACGCTGGAACCCGCCAACCCGCTGGCCCATCTCGGACTGGGCCTGACCAAAATCAGGCGGGGACACCTCAAAGACGGTACCCGGCTGATGGAAACCGCGGTTTCCCTGGACCCTAACAACGCCCTGATGCGCAGTTATTTGGGTAAAGCCTACTACGAATTGAAGCAAGGCAACTTCGCCAGCACTGAATTCAGGCTCGCCAAGCAAATGGACCCCAACGACCCCACCCCCTGGTTCTATGACGCCATCTACAAACAAACCGTCAACCGCCCGGTGGAAGCCTTGCATGATATGCAAAAAGCAATTGAACTCAATAATAACCGGGGGGTGTATCGATCAAAACTGCTATTGGATAGTGACTTGGCGGCAAGAAGTGCTAGTTTAGGGCGGATTTACAATGATTTAGGTTTTCAAAAACTCGGCCTACTTGAGGGGTGGAAATCGGTTAATACTGATCCCGGTAATTATTCTGCCCACAGATTGCTGGCAGATAATTATGCCACGCTGCCTAGACACAACATTGCCCGTGTCAGCGAATTGCTTCAATCCCAGCTACTACAGCCACTCAACCTAACCCCTATACAACCACAGCTTGGGCAAGCCAATCTCCTGCTTTTGGACGGCCTTGGACCGACAGACTTATCGTTTACCGAGTTCAACCCTTTGTTCATGCGTAACCGGGCTGCCATCCAGGCCGCAGGCATAGTTGCCGGCAACGATACCCTAGGCGATGAGATCGTCGTTTCAGGGTTGTGGAACAACTATTCATTTAGTCTAGGCCAATTCCATTACGAAACCGAAGGATACCGGCCTAATAATGATGCCAACCAAAATATTTATACCGGGTTTATCCAGACTCAACTCACCCCCCAACTCAGCGTTCAAACAGAAATCCGTTACGATGAAATAACCAGCGGCGATATCAGCCAGAATTTCAGTAAAAAGCGTTTTATCAGGGACCAAAGAAAAAGATTCAGCAGCTTTTCACCAAGAATTGGAGTCCACTATACTATTAATCCAAATCACAATATTATTTTATCGTTTATATATAAGGATTCTAATTTTAATAGAAGAAATAGAAATCCACTTTTTAGCTTTAGGAACTTCAATATAGATAAAACCACCTATCAAGCCGAAGCTGAATATTTACTTGACTACAAGTTTGCACACTTGGTCATTGGCGGTGGCTATGTCAATGAACAAGAAACCAATAAAAAATCAAATAAAAAAACCCATTCCGATACCCAACACGTCAATGGCTTTATTTACTCGCATCTCAATTTGGGATATCACTTGACCACCACATTAGGCATCAGCGTTGACTCATTTGACGATAATAATCTGGATAAAACACTTCGCGTGAACCCAAAAATCGGCCTATTATGGAAACCTACCCCCTCAACCACATTTCGGGCTGCCTGGTTCAAAACCTTAAAGAGGCCACTCACTTCGAATCAAACCATTGAGCCTACCCAAGTCGCTGGATTTAATCAGTTCTTCGATGATACTAATGGGACAAAAACCACCCGCTATGGGGTAGCAGTCGATCAAACCCTATCCGACAACCTTTTTGGGGGACTATCCATGTCTTGGCGAGATCTGGGAATACCTGTTGAAAATAAAAAATTCCAATTCGATCAGGAAGAACGTTTCCACCGAGCCTATTTATACTGGACGCCAACAACAAACCTATCAATCAGGACTGAATACAGTTTTGAACAAATCAGGCTTGACCTCAGCGAGGCGCCAACCTCACCATTGCCATCAAAGATTACCACTCACAAAGTTCCGCTGGGTATCCGCTATTTTCATCCCAGTGGTATTTTTGCTCAACTCAAAACCACTTATATCAACCAAAGAACAGTTTTTGATTTTTTTAAAACTGATTCAGGTCACGACCAATTTTGGCTTGTAGATACTGCAGTAGGTTACCGATTTCCGAAAAGATTGGGCATCCTTACAATCGGTGTTAAAAATTTATTTGACAAACAATTCAGCTTTGAAGGATATAATTTTTCCACCGCATCCGCTATAGGATTCAAAAACGCAACCCAACCAGAAAGGATAGTATTCGCAAGGTTATTATTATCGTTCAATTAAAACCAAACAAAAAGGTAGCGCTATGTCAACTTATGAACAAATAAAAAACATTTGGGAAAACCAAAATGAATGGGTAAAAATACTAATTGCATTAGCTCTTGGTTTTATACTAGCCTGGATTCTCACCGGCCGAGACAAGTCCAGATTGACACCCTTAGCCAGTCTTGGGAAAAACGGGGAAGTGATTTTGGTTAATAACAAGGGAAAACCAATTCCATTAAAAAATTGTACGGTAGAGCCGGGAGAGAACCAGTGTTCCATTTTTAACGATACCAAACACAAGCTACTGCAGATCAGACGGCCCACAATCATATTATCGGAAAGCAAAGGCAGTACTATTTGCTGTTTGATAGATTTTGAACCGGATGCCCCCAGGGAATTATGTGGCCAACTCCCTTCAAGATATCCTACCTGTTACGCATGGTATTATGCCCTTTTCCATGGCGGTTAATTTTTAGTAAAAACCTAAAGGTTTTCTTATGATCACCGACACCCTAGCCATCCTAAAACAAGTCTCCTTCCTCTCGGAAGTAGATGATGAGGCGCTCCTGGCCCTGGCCGAGAGAGCCACCATCAAATCCTTCGCCAATAATACGATTATATTGTACGAAGGGGATGAAACCGGTCCCTTGTATGTCGTCCTGTCGGGGAAGGTTAGGGTGTTTCTTTGCGATGACGAAGGGAAAGAAATCACCCTGACCCATTTGGGCCCTGGCACTTATTTTGGCGAACTGGCGCTGCTGGATGACGAACCCCGTTCTGCCTCGGTGATGACGCTGGATAAAACCACCTGCGGCATCATTTCCAAAAACACCTTCAAGGAGTGGCTGCATGCTCATCCGGAAGCGGCATTTCGCCTGATTCAGTCGCTGATCCAAAAGATTCGCCAACTCACCGACAATGTCCGCAGCCTGGCGCTTTCCAATGTCTATGAAAGAATTGTCAAGGTATTGAACGAGCTTGCTGTTGAACGCGACGGCGTGCGAATCATCCCGGAGAAACTGACCCAGCAGGAACTGGCCAACCGGGTCGGCGCCTCCAGGGAGATGGTCAGCAAAATCATGAAGGAGTTGAAAAAGGGCGACTATATCAAGACCGAGGATCACCAATGGGTGATTTTGAAAAAACTTCCCGCCTCTTGGTAGTGTGAATTCAAGGCTAAAGCGCTTATCATCCTCCCAGAGATAGTTCCACCGATTCTTGCATTTTGCTTCTGCTAACCTATCCACTTCAACCTAAATTCTGCAAGTGATTCGAGCACCGAGGGTGTCAAGCAAGGCTTTAGGCAAGGCGGTAAGCCAATTTTCGCGCAGGAGTAGCAGCGCTACTTCGAGCATAAAATTGGTGCAGCCAACGCAGCATAAAGACTTGATTTGGCAGCCGAATGCCGAAACATTTGCAGAATTTAGGTTCAATAATAAATCACAATGTGACAGACTTATCCCGATTAGGGGAGGAGAGCCTTGTCGATAATAATTGTTTTAGCCATTTTGTTTGCTGTCATCTGTTACCTCGCCGCCAGTGGAATGATACTGCTACGGCGCACCCAGAATGATGCCCCCGCCTTGATCAGTCCCAATTACCGCCCTTTTTACCTGGGGTTGGCCTGGCTCGCAGCGGGGCTGCACAGTATTGTTCTGGCTCAAATCATCCCCGCCTCTGATGGGATCGATCTCAGCATCTTCAGTACCGCCGCTTTGGTAAGTTTGATGATTGTATTGTTGTTCTTGTTGGCGGCGGTCAACAAGCCAGTGGATAAACTGGGGATTGCGGTATTGCCCCTGGCTGCCATGACGTTACTGCTGCGGCTTGCTTACTCCGACCAAGTCCATATTTTGACCCATCTTTCCTGGCCCATGGAAATGCATATCCTGGTTTCCATTTTGGCTTTTAGCCTGCTCAATATCGCCGCGCTGCAGGCGTTGTTGCTGGCGCTGCAAGACTGGCAACTGCGCCGCAAGCACACCAATTGGTTTGTACGCTCCCTGCCGCCACTACAAACCATGGAATCGTTGTTGTTTCAAATGATTGGCGTGGGATTCATTCTTCTGAGCCTGTCGCTGGCAACCGGCTTTGTCTTTCTTGAAGATTTATTCGCCCAGCATCTGGTCCACAAGACCGTCCTCTCCATTCTCTCGTGGCTGTTGTTTGCGGTGCTGTTGTGGGGCCGTTGGCGTTACGGGTGGCGGGGACGGACGGCGATCCGCTGGACACTGGGCGGATTCGCCGCCTTGGTGCTTGCTTATTTTGGCAGCAAGTTGGTGCTGGAAATTATTTTGCATCGAGTGTAAGTGAAAATCCCCCCCTGTCATTTGCATTTTGCTTTCAGGGCGCTGCTCTGGATTCCGGGTCTTCCTCCCGCTTCGCGGGAGTTCGCCCGGAATGACGCAAGCTGAAGTTCACGGGAACCGAAGCGTCATTCCCGCGAAAGCGGGAATCCACACGCAGCCATAGCCAAATGTACTGGGATTCGATTATGTTGCTCCCCCAAAGCAACCTGTTGGATTCAGGCTGTAAGCGGCTGGGCGTTGGCCGTGTTCATTGCCCCGGGATGGTAACCCCCCTCCCGTGCTTTGAGATAATGGACAATTTGCCGGTCGGTCTTTACCACAAAGCGTACCGCCTGGGAAAGTTCTTCAAACTGGTTTTGGCCAATCTTTTCCCGCACGTTTTTCAGCACAAAAAACCGCTCCCGCCCGATCCGGTCCACTTTGTCCCAGTGTTCGGCCTGGGCGGATGCCAGCATTTCACGGCTCAAGGTCATCACTTGTTGGATATCGTGGGTTACAGGGTTCATACAAACTCCAAGGTTGAAAGGTTAACCATCCACCGTCTGGTAGGCCCGGCTGGCTCGATTTTGTTTTTTCAGCTGTTGCAGCTGATGGGCAGCCTGGTCCCGTTCCTGACGAATCAGTTGCATCAAAGCGCTGTCCAGGGTCTGGATTTGTTCAACGACTTGGCGCAATGACTGTACCCCCTCTTCTCCCTCTGGAATCTTGAGAAATAATTGCTCCACTAGTTGCCGGCGTTTGATATCCATACCCCTTACCGTTTCAAAATCACCCTCACGAGCCGCAGCCAACATGGCCGAGCTCAATTCCAAAACGGTTTGGGAAATGTCGGAAAAAGAATTCATTGGGCGATTGCCATCTCAGGCACCCGCTTGCGCACTTCTGCCGGAATCGCCACCCAGGCGGTTTTGATCTCCCGGATCAGACTGCTGACTTCATCCAGGATTTTGCCATCGCTATGTAGATTGGCTTCCAGCAGACGCTGCTGCATGTAGGCATACAGATTATCCAGATTCTCCGCCAATTCCCCTCCGGCTTCCTTGTTCAAGCTGGCGCGCAAGCCATCGATAATGGCAATGGTCTGGCCGATGCGCTGGCCCTTTTGGGGAATGTCCCCCCTTTCAATCGCCCCCTTGGCGATGGCAATCCGCTCCAAGGCGCCATCAAAAAGCATGGTAATCAGTTGATGGGGATCAGCGGTATCGGCACCCACGTGAGTACCGACCTTTTTGTATGCATTCATTGCGTGATTCGCTGCCATATTCATCGATGTTATCGCTCCTGTTTACTTTTTACTTACATTGTTGAAGGGCAGGGTCGCCAGTTGCTGGCCCAAAAATGTTCCCATCCCCTGCAATTGCCCCAGCAGGCTGTCCATAGCGTTGAATTTATCCAGAAACCGTTTTTCCAGTTCGGCCATCCGGTCATTCAATTTAAAACGCTCATCATTGATATCATTCAGGCTTTTTTGAAGGCCCTCGGTACGCGCCGTCACTGAGCCATCGCTATCGAGCAATCCCCCAAGAACATTGTCAAGGCGGTTCATCAAGCCCCGGGAAAAAGTCACCGACCCCAGGAAACCGCTGGCGCCATCTTCTATAAACAATTTCATGCCGATGGCATCGCCCTGGGTTCCTTTCAAATATTGCCCGTCCGCCTCGGCGGCGAATCCGCCGATGGAACCTGCCATGTTTTGTCCGGCGGTGCCGGCCGCCACGTTCAAGCCAATGGCGGAAGAATTGCTGTCCACTTCGGTGATTTCCACCTGGGAGTCTTCCCCGTACTTTTGCGACTGGATGACAAATCGGTTATTGTCCGAATCGTAACTAACCGAAACTTTTGCTCCGGCGGAACTCAAGGTGCTGTCGCCATTGATCCGCGCCTGTATCTCGGCCGCCAGCGCTTCCTTGCTGGCATAGGTCTTTTGTGTGAGCTGAATCTGGCCGGAAGAGGTGCCATCCACCTTGATGCGGAAAGTGTCGTTACTGTCGTCCACGGTCAGGGAACTCACCGCGCCACCATTGAGAACGCCTCGGGTGGCTTCTTGGGTAATGGACACCGAATAGCTGCCGGTTTTCGTCGCTGAACTGTTCTCAATGAATTTGACCCGCGGATCGGAGGTGATCCCGGTCTCGGAAAAGACCGCCGCCACCCCTTCCGGATCTTTTTTCAAAGCCGATTCCAGTTTGGACGAGTCAAACTCCAAAGTACCGTCCGCCTGGGTCTTGATGCCCAAATCCACCAGGGTGCGCACCGCGGCGGACTCCAACCCACTCACCACATCCCCCATTACCCGCCGGATTTGGGACATGGCATTGCGGATGGTGCCGTCCCCCAGCAAAATGCTGCCCTGCTGGGTTTCCGGATTATAGGAAGTCAAATCCTTGACCACGCCAACCAGGGCGTTGTAGCCCTCGACGAATTTGGTCACCGACTCCACAATATTGCCCGTATTGGGGGCAACTTTGACATTCACCGTCTCCCCCGGCTTGGCCTGATTCAGGTTGATGGTCACCCCTTTCAGGGTCTTGTCCAGGGTATTGGACGCGCTGGTGATATCCAGGCCGTTGAAGCTGACCACCGCATCCTTGGCTTCCATGGTCTGGGTCATATTCATGGCGCTATCGTTGAAGGCGAGGCGGGACAAACCGCTGGCATCGGCATTATCACCATCGCTATCGCTCACCTCAATCTGCATGCTGTTGGCCTTGCCGGTATCTTCCGAGGACAGCACCAACCGGTAACCGCCGCCATCGTAAACAATATTGGCGCTGACACCCCCACCGGCCTTATTGATGGCATCGCGAAGGCCCGTCAAGGTGTTGTTGGTATCATCCAGATCAATGGTCAAGGTCCCTTTGGCCGGGTTTTGGGTGAAGCTATAGGTAGTGGTTTCCTCTCCCGTATCTGGGTCTGTGATAGTCCCCAGCTCTGTAGTGCCAAAACGAATCGTCAAGGTGCCGCTGCCGACAATGTCATCGGGGTCGGCAAAGGAACCACTGGCCAAACCGTGGGATTGGGCCAGTTGCTTGACTTCCAGGTTGAAACTGCCGACCTCGGCATTGGAGGAAGCAGAAGCGGTCAAAACATCCTCGTTACTGGACGTGGCAGACAACGCCTCGAAGTTCGAACTATTGCGCAGCCCCGCCAGGCTGGACCGAAACTCCGATAACGCGCTTTTGAACGTTCCGTAGGAGGAAATCTTGGCCTGCAGGTCAGCTTCCTTACGGTCGAGTTGGGTGGAGACCGGCACTCTTTCTGCCTCAACAAGCTTTTGCACGATACCGGCAATGTCCAGCCCGGAACCTAACCCTGTGGAAGTAATCGCCACGATATTACCCTCTTTTTTTATCTCAAGCCTGTTCTTTCACCAACAGCCCGCCGGATTCCTGCAGGCGCTCGGCGAATTCGATGATTTCCTTGGGCGGAATCGAGCGAATCACCTCATCGGTTTCCGCATCCTTGACCTCAATCACTATCTTGCCCAAGGCGTCATTCATGCTGAAACTCAACTTGCGGTCGACCTTTTGCATGTAATCGTTGAGATGGGCCACCGCATTACTAATGCTTTCTTTGTCAAGCGCTGCCTGCTCTTGATCACCAGCGTTCTCCCCCCCCGCCGAAACCTGCCGAGAACCACCGAAAACCTGAGCCTTGTCTAATTTCATCGGCTCTTTCAAGGCGCTGATGCGGGAAAAATCCGCCACTGCGCCCGCTAGTCTGTTTGTTTCCATGGTTCTACCTCTCTACTTTGTCACTGCCGGAGGCGGCGGAGGATCCCGCCGCCCGTTGCGCTTTACCCTCAAGGTTAGCCGATCAGTGACAACACGCTTTGTGATGACGCATTGGCCTGGGCCAACATGGAGATGCCTGCCTGTTGCAGAATCTGAGTCCGCGCCAGCTCTGCCGATTCCTTGGCGAAATCCGCATCCTGAATCCGCGAGCGGGAAGCGGATACGTTTTGAGAGACGTTTTCCAAGTTTGAAATGGTGGAAGACAGGCGGTTTTGCACCGCGCCCAGGTCACCGCGGGTATCGGCAATGAAGGCAAGCGCCCCATCAATGACCGAGATAGCGTCATTGGCGCCGGATTGGGTGCCGATGTCAATGGCGCTAACTTTTTCCAATCCGGAGCTAACGGGATTGGTGCCGTTAATTAACGTACTATTAGTATCATCTGAGGTTACAGTAAAAGACTTATGAGATTCGAAAATAACGTTACCGCCAACCGTTGCCTCTGTATCAGTCGCCACATCCAAAGTAACAGCGCTACCTACTTCTGTACTACCGTCTTCCTCCAAACCAGTGACATCCAAATCAACATTGGCAGAAGAATAACTATCAATAGTGATGTCATATCCCTCATCATTTTTTAAAATGATGCCTTTCTTATCATCTGTCAGAACAGCGCTAATACCAGTATCTCCTGCTTGATCATTGATAGCTTTAGCTAACTCTGTTAAGTCATTCAAATCACTTATCTGGGCAGAAACGGTCACCTTGTCGGTTTCATTTTTACCATACAAATCAAAGGAAAGTGATCCTGCGCTTCCGGTAACGTTATCAATCTTTGCATAGGTCACCGCCCTTGCAGTTACTCCGGTTTTTTCTGATTTAGCGTTTATACCATCAACAATAGTTTTGGCACTACTAGCTGCTCCAACCGATATAGTATCAGAGCCCAGTGAACCTGCTACTGTTAAGGTTTGGCTACCTACGTTGTTCGATGTAGCATTATTTGCTTCGGTTATTACCCCAGCAGCATCGTAATTTGATTGTTTATGAACACCCATCGCCTCAGTCCGGGCATCACCCACAGTAATGCTTATACTTTGGTTGGCGAAAGCACCCACTTGAATCTGCTGGCCACTAAAGCTTCCATCTAATAGTTTCTTGCCATTAAAAGTGGTTTGATTGGCAATTCGATCCAGCTCCTGGGTTAGCTGGTTTACTTCCTTTTGCAGGTTAGCCCGGTCTGCGGCGGTGTTGGTGTCGTTGGCAGACTGAATGGACAACTCACGAATCCGCTGCAAGATATTGGTGGATTCCTGTAGAGCACCTTCAGCGGTCTGGGCCATGGATATACCATCATTGGCATTTCTCGTGGCCTGATTCAAACCCCGGATCTGTGACGTCATCCGGTCGGAAATGGCAAGACCTGCGGCATCGTCCTTGGCGCTGTTGATGCGCAAGCCTGAGGATAATCTTTCCATAGCCGTTTGCATGGAATTTTGACTTCTGCTCAACTGACGCTGGGCATTGATGGAAGACACATTGGTATTGATGATTTGAGCCATTAGAAATTACCTCCTGGTAATGGTCGGGTTGAAATCTATTTGCATATTGCATTCAACCCCTGTATCGACCGGGCAGGCGAAAGCTTTAACCCGAAGGTTAAAATTTGGCACAAATCTTCAAAAAAGCGGGAGCGGCAGACCCGCTCCCTACCCCCCTACACGCTAACCTTGCAACAGCGAGAGTACATTTTGGTTCGACGCATTGGCCTGGGCCAGCATGGCGGTTCCAGCCTGTTGCAATATCTGGGTCCGGGCCAGTTCCGCCGATTCCTTGGCGAAATCGGCATCCTGAATCCGGGAGCGGGAAGCCGCCACGTTTTGGGAAACGTTCTCCAGATTGGCAATGGTTGAGGAAAAGCGGTTCTGGATCGCCCCCAAGTCTCCCCGAGCATCGGCGATGAAGGCCAAAGCGCCATCAATCACGGAAATGGCATCGGTCGCCCCCCGTTGGGTGCCGATGTTTATATTGCTAACGTTCTCCAGGCTAGAACCCAATGGCGTCGTTGCCGCGCTCAAAAAGGTGGTTCCTGCGGAAGACTCCAAGGTAAAGGCCTTGTGGGATTCGACGATGACATTGCCACCCACGGTTGCCGATCCGCCGGCGCTCAAGGTGACCGCATTGGGGACCGGATTTTTGGCATCGCCGTCTTCCTTCAGACCTTCCATATCCAGGGTGGTGGTACTGGAAGCATAGACATCGATGGTAATGTCAAACCCCTCCTCATTTTTGAGAACGAGACTGCTTTTGTCCTCGGCCAACACCGCGCTAACCCCGGTTTCGCCGGTATGGTCGTTGATGGCCTTGGCCAGTTCGGTCAAATCTGTGGTACTGCTGATCTGGGCCGAAACCTTGACCGGCGTGGTTTCGTTCTTACCATAAAGATCGAAAGACAACTGACCCGGCGCGCTGGCGCCACTGAGTTTGGCATAAGTGACCGCCCGGGCGGTCACTCCGGTGGACTCGGAAACGCCGTTGATGCCGTCGGCGATGCTCTTGGCGGTCTCACCGGCGACCACGGAGACTACTTCGTTGCCCAAAAAACCGTCCACGGTAATGTCCTGGGCACCGACATTATTGGTGGTGGCCCCGACCGCGCTGTTGATCGTGCCAGCGGCATCGTCATTGGTCATCTTGTTGACCCCCATGGTCTGGGTCCGGGCGTTGCCGACAGTAACGCTGATGCTTTGGTCAGCAAAGGCGCCGATCTGGAATTCCTGGCCGTTGAAGGTACCATCCAGCAGCTTTTTGCCATTGAAGGTAGTGTGAGTAGCTATGCGGTCCAATTCCTGAACCAACTGGTTGATTTCCTTTTGCAAGTTGGCGCGGTCGGCGGCAGTGTTGGTGTCGTTGGCCGACTGGATTGATAGTTCCCGCATCCGTTGCAAAATGTTGGTGGATTCCTGTAATGCGCCTTCCGCAGTTTGCGCCAGTGAGATACCATCGTTGGCGTTACGCACTGCTTGATTCAAGCCACGAATCTGGGCAGTCATACGGTCGGAGATGGCTAAACCTGCGGCATCGTCCTTGGCGCTGTTAATACGCAGTCCTGAAGACAACCGCTCCATGGCCGTTTGCATAGCATCCTGACTACGGTTCAATTGCCGCTGGGTATTAATGGAGGCAATATTCGTATTGATTACTTGTGGCATGGTTAAACTCCCTGATGGCTCAAATTTTTCATCACCGGATACCTAGCAACATCGGGGCCAACTTTTATAACCATTAAATATCAATCGCTTATAAAAACACAATTGCCTTTTCGGCAAAGTTTTGCCGGCAATTTGTCACTGCGGCGGCAATGTTTTGTTTCACTGTCTATGCTGGTGAGCATTCCAAGCGCTAAAGCATTAAAATAACCCCATGAACGATACAATCTCATCCCCTCTCGGCGCCGTGATCGACATCGGTTCCAACGCCATCCGCTTGCGCATCGGTGGCCTGAGTCATGACGGTAAACTCGATATTATTGAAGCCATTCGCGCGCCGGTACGGCTTGGCCAGGATGCTTTCAAGCAAAAGCACCTGGGCAGTGAAATTATCGAGCGCGCGGTGAAAGCTTTTACAGATTTCCGCCAGTTAATCGACCGCAAAGGCATTCCCGTCAAGCAGGTGCGGGCGGTGGCCACCAGCGCGGTACGCTCGGTGGATAACCGGCAGGAACTGATTGATCGGGTACACGAGGCCACCGAGATTGAAATTGACGTGATTTCCGGGGCGGAAGAGGCAAGGCTGGTTTATCTGGCCATCCGCCACGCATTGCCCGAGCTGTCGGAAAAAAATGCCCTGCTCATCGATATTGGCGGCGGCAGCGTGGAAATCATCGTCTCCCAGCAGGGCCAAATCACGGCGCTGGAAAGTTTTAAAATGGGCACGGTTCGCTTGCTGACGCGCTTTGGCGAACAGAAAAACAGCCGTAAATTCCTCCGTTTTCTGGATGAATTCTTCAGCGCCAACGCGGGCAAAATCCAGGAGCTGATTGACGGGGTCAAGATCGAGATCTGTGTCGGCACCGGCGGCAATATCGAGACTTTGGGAGAGTTGGGGCAGCGGCTTTTAGGCAATAATTCGGCCCGCTGCTTGAGTTTTGGGGATTTGAAACAAATCTGCCAGCAACTGGATGATTTGGATTACCAGCAGCGTGTGGAAAAATTAAAACTACGCCCGGACCGGGCTGATGTCATCATCCCCGCCAGCCATACCCTGAGGGAAATTATGAAGCTGGTGGGTAAGCCTGACCTTCTCATCCCCGGCGTGGGCCTGGCGGAAGGGGTATTGCTGGATCTGCTGCAACAACGGCGCAGTAGCGCCACCCAAGACGCCCTGGATTGGGCCAGGGCCATCGCGCGCAAGTTCCACACCGACATGCGCTATGCCGAGCACGTTCGCCAGCTGGCCTTGCAGCTCTTCGATCAATTGGCGGCGATTCACGAATTGCCCGCCCGGGACCGGTTGTTGCTGGAAATGGCGGCGCTGGTACACGAAATCGGCGTTTTCATCCGTCCCGACGGCCATCATCGTCACGCCTACTATTTACTCAACGCCATGCCCATGATTGGCATTTCCGAACAGGAGCAAAAACTGCTGGCAACCATTGTCCGCTGCCAACGCAAACGGCTGCCGGACGGTGAGCATGAATTACTCAAACCTTTCAACAAAAGCGAACAGCAACGCTGGCTCAAATTGACAGCCTTGTTAAGGCTCGCCATCGCCCTCAACAAGGAAAGGCAAAACGTGATTGAGCACATTCATTGCCGCGCCGATAAGAACACCATCGAAATCCTTTGTACCGGCAAGGGGGATATGCTTCTGGAACAGTGGGCAGTATTGCGCCAGCAACCGGTGGTCAAACAGGCATTCGACAGGCAGGTCAGGGTGGTTCATTGACGGATTGGCGTGAAGCCCTCATCTTTGATTGTCTTCACATCTGGCATCCCTATACGGCCATACCACCCCACCACCCGGTCTATCCCATCACTTCCGCCTCTGGGGTTCGCCTGAAATTGGCCGATGGCGGGGAATTGATCGACGGCATGGCCTCCTGGTGGTGCGCCATTCACGGCTATAATCATCCCCGATTAAATGCCGCCATCGAAAATCAGCTTGGCAAAATGGCACACGTCATGTTCGGCGGACTGACCCACGAGCCAGCCATTGAACTGTGCCGGCGCTTGGTGGCGCTGACCCCGGGGCCATTGACCAAAGTGTTTTTGAGCGATTCCGGCTCGGTGGCGGTGGAAGTGGCCATCAAAATGGCAATGCAATACTGGCAGGCCCGTGGCCATCCTCAAAAAAACAGGCTGTTGGCCCTGTGCCACAGCTATCATGGCGACACCCTGGGCGCCATGTCGGTTTGCGACCCGGAAACCGGCATGCACCATTTGTTTTCCGGCCTGCTGCCCCGGCAACTTTTTGCCCCCGCCCCCGATTGCCGCTTTGGGGATGAATGGAACCCGGAGGAGATTGTCCCGTTGGCGGAATTGATTGCGCGCCATCACCAGGAATTGGCCGCCTTGATTCTGGAACCCATTGTCCAGGGCGCGGGCGGCATGCGTTTTTATCACCCGGATTATTTGCGCGCTGCGCGGCAGTTGTGTGATGAATATCATATCCTGCTGATTGCTGATGAAATCGCTACCGGTTTCGGCCGCACTGGCAAGCTTTTCGCCTGCGAACACGCTGGCATCAGCCCCGATATTTTATGCGCCGGCAAAGCTTTGACTGGCGGTTATTTGACCCTTGCCGCCACTTTGACCACCGAGGAAATTGCAGGCACCATTAGCCATACGGAACCTGGGTGTTTCATGCACGGCCCGACTTTCATGGCCAATCCACTGGCCTGCTCAGTGGCCGTGGCCAGTATTGATCTATTGTTGGAATCGGACTGGCAAAATCAGATAAGGCGCATCGAGGCAGGATTAAAAGAAGGACTGGCGCCTTGCAAGCAACTGGGTTCGGTAGCGGAGGTTCGGGTTCTTGGCGCAATAGGCGTCTTGGAAATGAAACAGCCCGTGGAATTGGCCACCCTCACTCCCAAATTTGTAGAAGCGGGAATCTGGCTGCGGCCCTTTGGCAAACTGGTTTACACCATGCCAGCCTATGTGATGGAAAACGATGATTTAGACCAGCTGACTTCGGCGATTTATCCTGTGCTGGCCGATGTATAACTTAACGTCTATGATGTCTGTCAGGGTAGACACATTAATTACTAATGTTACGCACTTGCCCGGAATGCCCTCTCCCCCGGCCCCTCTCCCTGTGGGAGAGGGGAGTCAACGCTTGGTTTTCCGCCGCTCCCATCGTTATAAATGGAGGCTAGAAAACAGTCCATATTCCCTTCCTCGCCGGCACGGCAGGGTCAGGGAATCCACCCTTGACCCCTCCCCCGCTTGCGGGGTCAGGGAGGGGGAGGATAATACGGAATGAACGTGCGTAACATCAGTTAATTACATACACCATAGACCACGAAAACACATCAATTGGACGGTCACACTACACAGAAGTATGCACTGTGCCCCGAGAGCCATCCCCTTTTTGCTCTCGCCCGGATATTTCACCGTAAGGCTTTAAAGCCCGTCCCAGCTCTCCACTAAACCTTCAATCTCTATCCCGAAAAACCCCAAAATCCTGCCGACGCTTTCATCAATCATTTCCGCCAGGGTTTTCTCACGTCCGTAAAACGCCGGCAACGGCGGAAAAATAATGCCGCCCATCTCGGTCACGCTCACCATATTGCGCAAATGGGCCAAATTGAGGGGGGTTTCCCTGGGTACTAACAGCAAGGGCCGGCGTTCTTTCAATGTCACATCGGCGGCGCGGGTGATGAGGTTGTCACCAAACCCCATAGCCACCGCGGCCAACGTCTTCATGGAACAAGGGGCAATCACCATGCCATCGATTTTGTAGGCGCCACTGGCAATGGAGGCGGCGATATCGTTGACATCGTGGTACACATCGGCCAGTGCCTGAAGTTGACGGCGTTTCATCTTCATTTCATGTTGAAGATTGACTACCCCGGCGGTGGAGATAATCAAATGGGTCTCCCAGGATTCAACAGGCTTTAACAGCTCTAGAATTCTTACGCCATAGACCGCGCCAGTCGCGCCAGTGAGGGCGACAATCAGGCGTTTTTTAGAACCTGTCATGCCAATCTTTCCGCCATTCGCTCGGTAGCGTCAACCAAAGCGTTGATCATTTCTACGCCGGCGGCAACATGGCCGGAATGCTCCAGAATTTTAAGCTCCGCGCCCGGCAACCGGCGCTTCAGATTGTAGGCTGACTCCAACGGGCACACCAGATCCTGGCGGCCATGAATGATAATACACGGCAGCGTCCGTATCCGGTCACAATGACGCAATAGCTGATCTTCTTCCAGAAAATAACGGTTCGCAGCATAATATAGTTCAATTCTGGTTTTTGGCAGCAAAGTGACAGGGTCAAGCTGAACTTCAGCCGCGGCCTGCGCACCCAAGGTCACTACCGTGCTCCATTCATTCCAGGCCGAAGCAACCCGCATTTGCAGGGCTTCATTGTGGCCGGTCAAGATTTTGTACATGCTTTGAATCAAGTCATTCCATCCAGTCACTGGCAAACTGTGGATCAAATCGTGCCAGTAATCGGGATAAATGCGCTTGACGCCGTCGTTCACAAACCAGTCCAAATCCCGCTGCCGTGCCAGAAAAGTTCCCCGCAAAATCATACCCATGACCCGGATGGGATAGGTTTGGGCATAGGCCAACGCCAACGCCGCCCCCCAAGACCCTCCAAGGATTATCCAGCGGGGAATACTCAAACGCTGGCGGATAACCTCCAGATCATCCACCAGTTTCCAGGTGTTATTCTCCTTGAGTTCCCCTGCCGGCTGCGAGCGCCCGGCGCCGCGTTGATCCACCAGGATGATCCGGTACATTTCCGGATCAAACAGACGCCGGTGATCCGGCTGGCATCCCGATCCGGGCCCCCCATGAAGATAGACCACTGGTAATCCTTCAGGATTACCGCACTCCTCGAAATAAATCCGATGACCGTCGGCCTCCAGCCAATGGGTGGCATAAGGTTCGATGGCGGGATATAAGGTCTTCATTGCATAAACCTATCACGGCCAAGAAAATTATCAGGATAAAAAAGAGGGGCCCTGGGGCCCCTCTCACGCATTCAGCACATCATCCGGTTTGCTTAGAAGCCAAAACCGATATAACCACCAGCGGTCAGACCATCGGTATCAGTACCGTCAATACCACCGAGATCGTCTTCGTCAGCTGTCAAGTGATAACGGGCATCGACGCCGACAAATAGGTTCTTCCAAACGTTATAATCGGCACCGGCGCCAAACACCAAGCCGGGATTCAAAACGGTCACGCCGTCAGATGGCGGGCTGATGACGTGAATCCCTAAGCCCACAGGGATAATCCAAGGCCGAAAAGCATGGCCGCGCAGGAATTTGATTTTGGGTGAAGCAGAAATAGTAAGATGAGTGATTGAAACGGTAGAATTGCCACTTAGGTTTTGAACTGTTCCAGTTAAAGCCGCAGACTCAACAGCTTCCAGTGGCGTGATACCACCATTTTTCTTAAGATTACTGTACTTGCGGTATTCGAACAGAACTTCGCCAAGTAAATCCGTACCTTCTAGAATTGTACCTTCGGTCAGGCCAAACAAATCTTTGCTGAGACCGAAATCAAAACCGGCACCGACATACCATCCATCTTGGTCATTGTTTTGTCCCAACCCAGTTGGCAAAACTGCATTTCGTCCACCGGTGGGAAGAATTTCACTATTGCGATCATGATCGTATCGGGTATAGCCGCCGCGGAAGAACACCATATTGTTGCCCATAGCGCCGCCAAAAGCGCCGGTACCTGCTTGTTCCTTCCATTCTTCCAGTTCCATCATTTGCTGATGATGGGCTTCGCTGTGCGCCTTCAGTTCTTGTAATTCCTGACGCAGCATCTGCAGTTCGCGTTCTAATTGTTCAATTCTGGAACCGCCTGCCGATGCTCCGCCTGCACCCACTTCATGCGCAACCGCTTGAGATGCCATCGTAGCGGACAGGACCAAAGAACTACCAGCCAAAGCCACTAAAGTCTTTTTGAGTGTTTTCATAGTCACCTTCCCCCCCTGTATGGAGTTGTTAATCATAATTTCCCTCCTTTCCTTAGAATTCCTCTTCAACGAATCCCTCCGTCGAATGTTGCTTTTACGCCAATTTTGCAAAAAAACAACAGAAAGACAGCATTAATGCTAGCAAACAACTTTCCTTGCGACAAATATTTTGCAATAATCTTCTTAAAAAGCGAGTAAGTTACACTAGTCTTAAGGATGGATTCTGAATATCAGGCTAGGGGTATCAGGCTGTCGCTAGCAAACAACGAAAGTCAAAAAAAAGGAAGTGCAACCGGTTTCAACTATGACTTATTTAGCAACAATTTTTCTGCTGTTGATAGGCAGTTGCACCTATTATCTGACTTATACTCTATATCGTTACGCACTCACTTCCCGCAAACTCTTAGATATTCCGAACCATCGCAGCTCTCACGCCCACCCCACTCCCAGCGGCGGTGGCTTGACCATTGTAACCGCCTTTTTTGTCACAACAATCATTCTTTATGCCAGCGGCCAGATCCCTTTTAATCTTTGGATGGCAGTGGGCGGTGGCATCTTGGTTGCCTTCATTAGCGGTTGGGACGATATCAAACCACTTCCCATTCGCCTGCGATTGTCCATTCATTTCCTGGCCGCCATTTGGTCGTTAATTTGGATAAACACATCGCCTGAAACCCTGCCTTTTGTTCATCCATCGGAAATACCCGACAGAATCGGGATTTTTCTCCTCTCGGTTCTCTGGATAACATGGATGACCAATCTTTATAATTTCATGGACGGCATCGACGGGCTGGCTGCAAGTCAAGCCGTAACAACCGCTTTGAGCGCTGGTTTTTTTATCTGGTTAGGTGTAGGGCAGCCGGGAACTGCCTTGCTAATGTTTACTCTGGCAGCGGCTTGCCTGGGTTTTCTTCCTTGGAACTGGCCGCCAGCAAGGATTTTTATGGGGGATATTGGCAGCTGTTTCCTGGGATTTGGCTTTGGTTTATTTTCTCTCATTCCCGTAGATCAAGGGGGACTTCCATTTTGGTGCTGGCCCATTCTTTTAGCGGTATTTATCTGTGACGCCTCTATGACCTTATTTCAACGCTACTTCAGCGGCCAGGATTGGCATCTCCCCCATCGCAGTCACGCTTATCAACACGCGGCGCAAATTATAGGCCACCGAACAACAACGCTTGCAATCATCGCTGTTAACGTTTTTTGGTTATGGCCGTGGGCGGCATATGTCTTACGCCATCCTGAATACGGCATGATCATTGCTGCCATTGTGTATTTGCCACTTATATTGCTTGCCCGCTTTTTCGGCGCGGGCCAAGTCAACGGAATCAGAACAATAAACCCAACATGAAAATCCTGAATATACTTCGTTCGCCTGCCTTTATTTTCTTGCACGACCTTGCCATGATCCCAACCGCGTGGCTGGGCGCCTATTGGATACACGCAAATCTGGATCGTATCCCCATCGATCAATTGTCAACCGCGTTATTGACGCTACCTTGGGTTATTGCGGCGCAAGGCTTGGCCTTTAGGTATTTTCGGTTGTATCTGAGCGTGTGGCGTTTTGTCTCGCTTCCGGATTTGATTCAGATAGGCAAAGCTATCCTGACTGGCACACTGGCAATTTCTCTGGGTTTGTATTTTTACGATCACTACACCCAGATTCCAAAATCAATACCACTGACATACAGTATGTTACTTTTGATCTTGATTGGCGGCCCAAGGTTCTTTTTCCGCGCTTGGAAAGACAGAACGCCAACCTCCCAAGGACAAAGAGCATTGGTAGTGGGCGCCGGCAAAGCCGCGGAAATGCTGATTCGCGATTTGCTTCAGGAAAAGCACCCTGAATATCGCCCTGTGGTATTGGTAGATGACGATAGACGGAAGAAAGGGCGTGAAATCCACGGTATTCGCATCGCCGGGAATTGCGGAAAAATTCCCCATCTAGTAAAAAAACATCATATTGACTCAGTCTTGATCGCCATTCCCTCAGCGGATGAGAAACAAATGCGCCGGATTGTTGAATTATGCGAACAAAGCAACGTCCCCTTTTTAACATTGCCCTCCCTCAAAGAACTGCTCCACGACCGGGTTTCTACCCACGAGCTGCGGGATGTGTATATTGAAGATCTTCTAGAGAGGGAAGCTGCCTCACTGGATTGGGGATCGATTCGCAAACGCCTGCAAAATAAAGTTGTCATGGTAACCGGCGGCGGCGGCTCCATTGGCTCTGAATTGTGTCAACAGTTGGCCCGACTTCCCATTAAAAAATTAGTGGTCTTTGAATGCTGTGAATACAATCTTTACAAGATCGACCGGGTACTCAAACAGAAATTTCCCGATCTTGAGCTCGTTCCATTTTTGGGCAATACGACAGATTCGGCGGCCGTGCAACACGCTGTCAATCTGGCCAAGCCCCAGATCATTTTCCACGCGGCGGCATACAAACATGTTCCCATGCTGGAAAGACAGTCCCGGGAAGCCATTCACAACAATATTATCGGCACCCATACCGTTGCCAAGGCGGCGCTGGCATTTCAGGTGGAAGAATTTGTTCTGATTTCCACTGATAAAGCGGTCAATCCCTGCAATGTCATGGGCGCCAGCAAGCGGGCGGCGGAAATGATCTGCCAAAGCCTGAATGGCGTGGGAAGAACCCGCTTCATTACTGTCCGTTTTGGTAATGTACTGGATTCAGCGGGCAGCGTCGTTCCCTTGTTCAGAGAACAAATCCAGGCGGGGGGGCCAGTGACCGTCACTGACCCTGAAGTCAGCCGTTACTTCATGACCATTCCTGAAGCTTGCCTGTTGATTCTCCAGGCAGCCGCCGTGGGACGGGGGGGCGAGATTTTCATGCTGGATATGGGAGAGCCGGTCAAAATCCGTTATCTTGCTGAACAGATGATTCGTTTGAGCGGCAAACGCCCCAATGTTGACATTAAGATTGACTATATCGGCCTACGCCCGGGCGAAAAGATTACCGAAGAGCTTTTCCACGAGCAAGAAAACCTGACATCAACGCCCCACAATAAACTATTGCTGGCCCATTCTCGGACTTGCGACCGCAAGATCATCGAAAAATTGGTGCAGAAAATTCAAGAGGCCTGCCAGCAATATAATGAAACTCAGGCGCTTTCCTTACTGCAAACCTTGGTCCCCGAGTATCACCAAGACACCGATGCTGTTGCCAGACAGCGACAATCGTCCATCAACCCTCAGTCCGATTCCAAAGTGCATCAACTCCACCTTGGCCTGAAATAAATTTCTGGGTCGTTGCAGAAGGAATGACTTAAGTTTTACGCGGACCAAACAAGGCAGTGCCGACTCTGACCATGGTCGCACCTTCCAAGATTGCCGCTTCCAGGTCGGCGGACATTCCCATGGACAGCATATCCCAGTTAAAGTCCAAGGAGGCTTTCAGTTCTCGCAGCTGGGAAAAATATTTTCTTTGACTTTCCAGATCAGACGCCGGTGGTGGAATCGTCATCAACCCCCGCAGCCGCAATTTTGGAAAACTCTGAATCGCCTCCGCCAATGCCGCCACTTGATTCATGGCAACCCCTGATTTACTCGCCTCACCACCCACATTCACCTGAATACACACATTCAAAGTAGGCAGACAGTCGGGCCGGTGTTGATTGAGCCGCTCTGCGATTTTGAGCCTGTCCACGCTATGCACCCAATCAAAATGGCTGGCGATGGCGCGAGTTTTGTTGGATTGAATCGGACCGATGAAATGCCAGATAATCTCACAATGACCTAGAGCGGCTTGTTTGGCCAATGCCTCCTGAAGATAGTTTTCCCCAAAATGGCGTAGCCCTGATTGATAGGCCTTCAGCAAAGCTTGAGGGGGATGGGATTTCCCAACCGCCAAAAGCCGCGCTCCATCCTTCCTATTGGCTTGTTCCAACGCGGAATTGATACGCTGGTGCAGACTTTGTAACCGGGTTTGAATATTCATTGAATCGCTTGAACTATACTTTATTAAATCTATCCTTTACGTGACAACGCTAGGAGCTTTCCATGGACATTGCAGAATTACTAGCCTTCTCGGTCAAAAACAATGCCTCGGACTTACACCTGTCCGCCGGCCTTCCTCCCATGATCCGCGTCGATGGCGACATCCGCCGGATCAACGTTCCAGAATTGGAGCATAAGGAAGTCCACGCGCTGGTGTACGATATTATGAACGACAAGCAACGGCGCGACTACGAAGAATTCCTGGAGACCGATTTCTCCTTTGAACTTCCAGGCATCGCCCGCTTTCGTGTCAATGCCTTCAACCAGGACCGTGGCGCCGCCGCCGTCTTCCGGACCATTCCTTCCAAAGTACTCACCCTGGAAGATTTGGGTTGCCCGCAGTTTTTCCGAGATATCACCCAGAAACCCAGGGGCATCATCTTGGTGACCGGCCCCACCGGCTCGGGGAAATCGACCACCCTGGCGGCGATGATAGATCACATCAACTCCAACGATTATGCCCACATTTTAACCGTTGAAGACCCCATCGAATTCGTTCACCAAAGTAAAAAATCCTTGATTAACCAAAGGGAAGTCCACCGCGACACCCTGGGATTCAACGAAGCGCTCAGATCGGCATTGCGCGAAGACCCGGACGTGATTCTGGTGGGGGAAATGCGGGATTTGGAAACCATCCGCCTTGCCCTGACCGCCGCTGAAACCGGTCACTTGGTTTTCGGTACCCTGCATACCAGTTCCGCCGCCAAAACCATTGACCGTATCATCGATGTCTTCCCGGCGGCGGAAAAAGCCATGATCCGCTCCATGCTGTCGGAATCGCTGCAGGCGGTCATCGCCCAAACCCTGTTGAAGAAAATCGGCGGGGGACGTACCGCGGCCTGGGAAATCATGGTGGGAACCCCAGCCATCCGCAATCTGATCCGGGAAGACAAAGTCGCGCAAATGTATTCCGCCATCCAAACCGGGCGCAAGGACGGCATGCAAACCCTTGACCAGCATTTGCAGGAATTGGTGGAAAAAGGCGTTGTTTCCCGGCAAACCGCCCGCGTCAAAGCCGTCAACAAGGAAGCATTTTAATTCTGGAGTTGCAACATGAATTTTGATTCCTTACTGACCTTAATGGTCCATAAGAAAGCGTCGGATATGTTCATTACGGCAGGGAGGCCCCCCTGCATCAAGGTCAACGGTAAGCTTGAACCGCTTAGCCAGAAAAATCTGTCGGATGAACAAGTCCGGGAGTTGGTCTGGGGCATCATGGATTCCCGTCAGCGGGATGATTTTGAAAACGCCCGGGAGTGTAATTTCGCCATCAGCGTGAAGGATCTGGCGCGCTTTCGGGTCAGCGCTTATTACCAGCGCAACAATCCCGCCATGGTAATACGCCGGATTCAGGACTATATCCCCGATGTGGACGAACTCAATCTGCCCCCTGTCCTCAAAGAACTGTCCATGACCAAGCGGGGACTGATTATTTTCGTGGGCGCCACCGGTACCGGTAAATCCACGTCCCTGGCGGCGATGCTCAAATACCGTAATCAAAACAGCTCCGGACATATCATCACCATTGAAGACCCCATTGAATACACCCACAAACACGAAGGCTGTATCGTCACCCAACGGGAAGTGGGCACGGATACCGAATCCTACGAAGTCGCCTTGAAGAACACCCTGCGGCAAGCGCCAGATGTGATTCTGATTGGCGAGGTAAGGACCCGGGAAACCATGCAACACGCTATCACCTTTGCCGAAACCGGCCATTTATGCCTCACCACCCTCCACGCCAACAATGCCAACCAGGCGCTGGACCGGATTTTGCATTTCTTTCCGGAAGACATGCACAGTCAATTGTTTATGGACTTGTCACTGAATCTGCGCGCCATTGTCGCCCAGCAATTGATCCGCCGGTCCGATGGCGAAGGCCGCTATCCCGCCATTGAAATTTTGATTAATACACCGCTGGCCTCGGATCTGATCCGTAAAGGGGAAATCCCCAAGCTCAAGGAATTGATGAAACGCTCGCGGGAACAAGGCATGCTGACCTTCGATCAATGCCTGTATGATCTGTACCGGGCGGGTAAAATCAGCTACGAAGATGCCTTGAATGCCGCCGATTCACGCAACGAAGTCCGGCTCATGATCAAACTTGGGGCTGAAGGCGGCGCCGAAAAATTTTCCACCATGCATAATAAAATGCACTTGGTGGAAGATGATTAATCCCAGCGATAAACTATCCGGCCTTTGACAATCGTCCATCGCACACGCCCTTTCAGGGATTGCCCCCAGAAGGGCGTGTTCCGGCCTTGACTCCACCAGGATTGCTCCTCCACTGTCCAAATTGCATGGGGGTCAAAAACACACAAATCCGCGCTTTTACCCGGCGCCAGTTTGCCCACCTCCAGACCCAAAATACCGGCAGGCCCCTGCGTGAGCCTGGCAAGCGCCTCCGGCAAACCAAGCACCCCTTGCTCAACCAGTTCCAGCATCAGCGACAGCAATGTTTCCAGAGAGGCTATCCCTGGTTCCGTGGCGGGAAAAACATTGAGCTTGGCATCGTCTTCATGGGGTTGATGGTCAGAGCAAACGGCGGACACAATTCCTTTCGCCACAGCCTCCCTTAATCCCTGCCTATCTTCGCGGCTTCTCAATGGCGGGATGACATGGACCATGGGGTCAAAACTTTCCACCTGGGTATCCACCAGGTGGAGCTGATGCGCGGCGACATCCGCTGTCACTTGTAAGCCGCTTTCCTGGGCAACGCGGAGCAACTCAGTGGCCTGCCTAGTGCTCAAGCAAGAAAAGTGAACCCTTGCGCCGGTCTCCTCTACCAACGCTAATATTTGCGCAACCGCCACGGTTTCAGCACACGCAGGAATGGCAGGCAAGCCCAGCCGGCTGGCGACGGGGCCCTCGTGTACGCACCCGCCTGCGGTGAGCCAAGGATCTTGCGGACGCACGATGACCAGCAAATCGAAGGTAGCGGCATATTCCAAAGCCCGGCGCCAGATCAAAGTATCCCGGACCGGTTTTGCCCCGTTGCTGACAGCCTTGCACCCTGCTTGTTTCAGGGAATACATCTCGGACAGGGCATCCCCTTCCAATCCTAAGGTCAACGCCCCGATAGGAAGCACCTGCCCAAACCCGGCCAAAGCGGATTGTTCCTTGATCAATTCCACCACCGCAGGCGTATCTATTACGGGCACCGTTTCCGGACAGCAGCACAGCATCGTCACCCCTGATTTCGCCGCGGCTTTAGTTTCACTGGCGATGGTGGCTTTGTGCTCTTGCCCTGGCTCGCGCAAATAAACGCTCAAGTCGATAAAACCCGGGCTGACAATACAACCTTGGGCATTAATGGTTTCATCCGCGACAAAGTTTTCCGGGGCAGGCCCAATGGAAACAATCTCGCCGTTGTCAATATAGATATCCCCTGAATAAAGGGATGACCTTTGGCCATCAAAAATTTCCCCATTCATGATGGCCAAGCGGCGACTCATGGCGTCTCTCCCTGTTGTACCGCCCCCATTGTCAGAGCCATTACCGCCATCCGAATGGCAATGCCGTGACTAACCTGTTCTAGAATCACGGAACGGGCGCCATCGGCCACGTGAGAATCCATTTCCACGCCGCGGTTGATAGGGCCTGGATGCATGACAATGGCATCAGGCCTGGCGTGGGCCAAACGGGCCTCGGTCAATCCAAAACACTGAAAATATTCGTGCTCACTGGGCAGCAAGGCGCCTTGCATGCGTTCTTTTTGCAGCCGCAACATAATAATCACATCGGTGTCTTCAAGCCCCTCTTCCAGCTTGTGGAAAGCTGTCACGCCCCATTGGGAAATGGATGCTGGCAATAGTGTTTTAGGGGCAATGACCCGTATTTCAGGCACACCTAATATTTTAAGTGCTTGAATTTGAGAGCGGGCTACCCGGGAGTGAAGGATATCACCGACAATCGCCACCCTTAGCCGCTCAAAATCGGGCTTGTGGCGGCGAATGGTATACATATCCAGCATGGCCTGGGTGGGATGGGCGTGGCGCCCGTCTCCCGCATTGATTACGCTGATATGGGGGGCCACATGCCGGGCAATAAAATGGGCCGCGCCACTGTCCGCATGTCGGACCACAAACATATCCACAAACATGGCTTCCAGATTGCGGATGGTATCCAGCAGGGTTTCCCCTTTGGCAGTCGCCGACACCGATAAATTGATGTTGAGGACATCAGCGGATAAGCGCTTAGCCGCCAACTCGAAGGTCGTTCTGGTGCGAGTGCTGGTTTCGAAGAATAGATTGACAACTGTTTTCCCCCGCAGCAGGGGAACTTTCTTGACGCTTTGCGCGGTGACACTGCTGAAGGAATCTGCCGTCTTCATAATGCGCACCAGCCAATGCCGGCTTAATCCTTCTATGGAAAGAAAGTGGCGCAGCCGGCTTTGTTGATCCACCTGCAAAGCCGTCATGAGGGAAGGGTATGCAGTTCCAATCTTAAAGGATCGGGACCAGTGAGCTTGATGCTCTGATTGGCGGCAAGCTCGATATGGGCGCCAACACAATCGGCCTGAATGGGAAGTTCCCGGCCATTGCGGTCAATCAAAACACCCAAAATCACTTGCCGGGGGCGTCCATAATCGAACAATTCGTTGAGAGCGGCGCGAATCGTACGGCCGGTGTAGAGGACGTCATCAATGAGGATAATATCTCTGTCTTCGGTACTGGGCAATTCACTCGGCCGAACTTCAGGATGCACGCCGATCCTGGAAAAATCATCCCGGTAAAAAGCAATATTCAGCCGCCCCAATGGCTCTTTAATCTTCAATTTCTTATGCAGGTTTTCAGCTAGCCACACACCACCTGTATGAATACCGATCATTAAGGGATTGTCAAGGCGACGGGAATGGATCTGTTGCTTCAGGCATGCTTCCAGCGCAGCCAGAAGGCTTTTTACATCCAGCTCGGCGACCAGCGATGGCTTCATGCCGCGTTCTCGTGATAATTCAACCAGGTCTGCAAAATCAATTTGGCTGCCACCTGATCATTATACTGTTGTACTTTGTTGGCGCGCAGATTAGCCTCATCAAATAACCAGCGCTTGGATTCAATAGTCGTGAGATGTTCGTCCACGGCATAAACCGGCAGATGATACCGGCCTTCCAACTGCCGGCAAAACTTGCGCATCAAAGGGGTGACGGGATTATCTTCGCCATCCGGTTGACAGGCAATGCCTACGATTAAAGCATTAGGACGCCAAGTCTCTATCAACCGGTCAATGGCTTCCCAGCGCACTTGTTTTTTTTCAGAACGGATGGTCTCAAGAGGAGAAGCAGTCCGGGTGATGCGTTGGCCAACCGCGACTCCGATTTTATGGGTGCCGTAATCAAACCCCAAATAAGTTCCATTATCCATGGCCAGCCTGTGTAGAAAGCAAGTCTAAATCAATACCAATCCGAGCCGCCGCGGCTTTCCAGCGTTCCACGGGAGGCAAGTCAAAAAGTATTTCCGAATCCGCGGGTACGGTGAGCCAAGCGTTATCCATCATCTCCTGTTCCAGTTGCCCGGCGCCCCAGCCCGCATAACCCAAGGCCACCAGGATTTTTTCTGGCCCTCTACCACAAGCTATGGCCATCAGAATATCCCGAGAAGCCGTCAAACCGATATCTTTGCCAACGGTTAAGGTACCTTCCCACGCCCCAATGGGTGAATGGAGAATGAAGCCTCTTTCTGGTTGCACCGGCCCCCCAAAGAAAACCGGGATTTGTGCCGCCGACTCCTCTTCCAAAGTAATTTCCATGGAATCAAAAATTTCCTTAAGCTGCATATTCAAGGGGCGGTTGATTACAATTCCCAATGCGCCTTCTGCAGAATGCTGGCAAAGATAGGTCACGGTATGGGAAAAATTTGGGTCTTCGAGGGCAGGCATGGCAATCAGGCACTGTTCTGTCAAATAATTACTATTTTCCTGCATTTTTTTCCTTTCAGTGATTTTTTACTGCTCATCGTCCCATCGCCAAACCAGCCTCGAATTTCCATGTTCTGGTAATCACAATAATGTCCGCTTGGGAAGCCAGTTCCTTGGGTAAAGGGGCGAACGGAGCCGCCAAACGTACAATTCTAACCGCCGCATCATCAAGAATTTTATGGCCAGAGGATTTGTGAACCTTTATTTTTTTTACAGAACCGTCTTTCGCCACCCAAACACTGATGAGCAATCTACCAGAGAGATTTTGGCGGCGGGCTTGGTCGGGGTAGTTTAAATTGCCAATCCTTTCCACTTTTTTCTGCCATGCCCTCTCATATGCCGCCGCAACATATTTTTTGGACGTAATGGCGTTAAGGGGCAACACCTTTTGTTTGGTGGCTAAGTCAGTTTCCTTTGTAGAAGCAATGCCCAATTCCGCAATTTGATGGGCTAATTGCCGGGTGTCCAAGCGCGGCTGAGCGGGGATTTCTTCCAATGGTTCTTGGGTTTGTACTTTATGGTTGGCATGATCACGTGTCAAAATCGCTTTCTTTGTGTGTTTCCTCTGCCACTGCTGGGTGGATTGCAAAGGTTTTTTCTCTTGAGGCGGCGCAGATGCAGCCTGTGGCGGCAACTTGGGTTTGTTAATTTTTTGGCTGTCACCCCCCCCTTGATTATTTGCCTGAGCAAGATAATCCGCATCTTTTACTGGTTCTTCCGAGCTTTGATCCACCAATTCAATCTCAAGATTTCGCACAGGCGGCTTGGCTTTTGGCACTTCAAAATGCAGGCCAAATAAAATAATAAAATGTAGAATCACGGCGCCACCTACCGCCACCAACAACCGATCGGAAGAACTGGTATCCCAAAAATCAAACGTCATTGTTGTATCCGCGCTTCTATTTCGTTCATCAACTGACCGCTAATATTTAAATTAAATAGCTTATCTAACTCCTGAATACAAGTAGGACTAGTCACATTGATCTCTGTCAGATAATCGCCTATCACATCAATTCCGGCAAAAATTAATCCGCGTTTTCTCAATTCTGGCCCCACTTGCTCACAGATCCATCGATCCCTGGCAGTCAATTCGCGGCCTTCAGCACGCCCGCCTGCAGCCAAATTCCCCCGCAATTCTCCCGGCGCTGGGATACGGGCCAATGCATAGGGAATAGGCTCGCCATTGATCAGCAATATGCGCTTATCGCCTTCCTTAATTTCGGGCAAATATTTTTGCGCCATCACAAATCGACTGTCATGAGCCGTCATGGTTTCAAGAATAACGCTAATATTTGGATCTTTTGGTTGCAGATAAAAAATTGAAGCCCCCCCCATGCCGTCAAGGGGTTTAATGATGATCTCCCCTTGCTCTAAGAGAAACTCTCGCAATTTGCCGCTATCCCGGGCAACCAAGGTAGGCGCACAGCATTGGGGAAACCAGGCAGTGAATAATTTCTCATTCGCATCTCTTAAGGAGCGCGGTTTGTTCACCACCAATGCTCCCAGCTCCTCGGCACATTCCAACAAATAGGTGGCATAAATATATTCTTGATCGAAAGGCGGGTCTTTCCTCATTAAAATGACGTCCAATTCATCCAATGGACGCAAAACCTTCTGGCCAAATTGATACCAATCCGCCGGATCACGCTTAACCTGTAATGGGCGCATGGTGGCGAACGTCCGCCCGTCGCGCAAATATAAGTCACCTAACTCCATGTAGAACAATTTCCAGCCCCGCTGCTGAGCTTCCAGCAACATGGCAAAACTACTGTCCTTTTGTATATTTATGGCCCCAATGGGATCCATGACGATGCCAACTTCTACGGTCATTTTATTATTACTTTCCTTTTTCAAAATGTCTTGAAAACAATCGCAACTGCTCGCCCATACCAGAGGAAGGCCTTATGGGTTGTCTGTGAAGTAAGTGTCTTTGGCAAAAGATGCCAAAGCCAAGCCTACAGGACATATTCACGGCGTCTTCCAAAACAGCCCACCCATGGGGCCCGAGTAGTCACTTTGGCGTTAGCTTCATTTGTAACAGCCAACAAGGCTTGTGCGCCAAAGTGAAAAACTCCCTGCGTAATGTTACACAATTTTTGCTTTGGTCTTTGTAATGTGCTATAAATATTAGGCTAAAATTTCTTATAATTCAGTAGGGTCAACAGCTATGTCAAGAGTCTGCCAAGTCACAGGAAAGCGACCTCTTTCTGGCAATAATGTATCTCACGCCAACAACAAAACCAAACGCCGTTTTTTGCCTAATCTCCATTATCACCGTTTTTGGGTAGAAAGCGAAAACAGGTGGGTGAAGCTCCGGGTTTCCAATCATGGAATGCGCATCATCGACAAAAAGGGGATCGACACCGTATTGGCGGAAATTCGCCAGCGCGGGATCAAAATTTAACTCATTCCATTCACGGAGATACTAGCTATGCGAGAGAAAATCAAACTAGTTTCATCTGCAGGCACTGGTTACTATTACACCACCACTAAAAACAAGCGCAACACGCCGGATAAGTTGGAATTCAAAAAATATGACCCGGTGGTAAGGAAACACGTTATCTTTAAGGAAGCGAAGATAAAATAGTCCTAACCCGCAAAGGAACATTTGCTTTCTTTGCGGTTTTTACCTGCAATTTTTTCTACTCAGAATCAAATAAATCGCCCTCCCCGCCTGTTTCATCGGTTCCAGCCCCTTCACTTTCAAACAGCGCGGAACCTGATTCCGCTTCCTCGAATACATTAGCTTCGGATCCTAATTTCTCGCGCTTGTTTTGAGTAGGAACAGAAGACTTTTGATACATAGTTGCTTGTGAATCAGCCATGATGAATTTGGCCAACAAACGGCGTCCAGACTCCATCTGAAAAACGATCCCAACAATACTCAAACTTAACAGAATGCCAACCAGCATCCACAGTATGGATGCACCGACTTTTGAAGTATGGTTAGTGGAAGCGGCTGCATTTTGAGTCACCACGGTGTTTAACGGCAATTGTTCAGGCTCGACCGCCGTCAGTTCCGAAAGGAATTTCGGCTCCTCTTTGTCGACAGCTTGTAGAGGGGCATCAGAAGTGCTTTTAACGCTTTCTAGCTCTGCCTTTAAGCGCTCTACCTCGCTTCGCATTGCCTCAACTTCCTCCTGCATGGCTTCCACATCCTTGTCCGCTTGATCTCGAACTTCGTGCAGCTCAGCAATTAAAGATTGAACCCTTACCTCAACATTTTGCACATCGGTTGTGCCAAAATATTGTTGGATAACACCTTCCAGCTCATCTATTTGCTGTTGAAGAGATTGAATCTTCTCTTGGTCTTTTTCTCTTTCCGCACGAACCCATTCCAATTCCTGGCGCAATTTATCGGATTCATTCTGTGCCTTTAGTTTTTGCAGCAGCTCTGCTTGTTCTTTGAGTTTATCTTGAAGTTGTTGCTTTTCAGCTGCCAAGGCATTTCTTTCAAATTGTAATTTTTTAATTTCTTGTTGTTGCTTTTCAAGAGTTTGCTCGGTAATTAGCTGAGTACTGGGTGGTGGGGTTGGGGATTGAATCTCTTCCTCGATGTCACTTTTTTCTTCTACCCTTGCAGTAATCTCCTCCTGATTGTGACTCACCAATTCTCTCTGGCGTTCTTTTGCTTCATCTTTGGGTTGAGGTATTTCTGTAATTACGTCATCGTTATCTTTTTCTTCCCCAATATCCTCTTCCAGAGGGACTCCTTCACCAACAAGGCTTTTTACTGGGACAGAAGCCATTCCCCCATCAAGAAAAGTGGCTTCAAAACCGTAACGTAACAGCAAAAATGCAGCAGCGGCACTGGTAACGCCATCTTCACAGACAACAATATATCTTCTGTTGCGTTGCAACATACCTAGCTGCATCCTCAAAGAGAAAAAAGGAACATTGATGCTCTCTTTGATATGGGCTCTTTTATATTCATCAGGATCGCGCACATCCAGCCAGAGTGCCTCCTGACTCGCCTCCCGATAAGCCGTCTCAAAACTGACCTTAGTTAATACGGGTTTAGCAATAAGCTCTAAAAAATCCTCCTTTCCCAGCTTCAACACCACGCCATCCGTCAGCATGGTGACATTTACGGACCGAGGAGAGCCTGTGATCAGCGCATCTTCCCCAACCATATCACCTGGCCTGAGTTCACCTAGCTTGATTTCCTTGGCATTGGGCCGGGGTTTTCTGCTAATGACACATTGACCTGATTTAATAATATATAAGCAGTCCCCGTCTTCTCCCTGCGTGATAATAGGCTGCCCTGATTCGGTTTCTATTTCTTCAAATTGATTGACAATTTTTTGCAGATTGCTGGCAGGCAGTCGTTGAAATACAGGAGATTTCAGCAGCTTGGTTACCCAGTCTCCTTTAGATCGGCTTTGTCCTGAAGCTTTTGGTCTATAGTTTTCCATGAGATTCAACTGTTGATAGTCTAATTGAATGTAGCGCAACTGGGTTAATGCTCTTGCGGTGACTTTCCGAGGAATATGCTGGGCTACAGGAAAGCGCGCCGCGTCGGTACCGCCCTTGATGGTATCCATAACGATACCATCGGCTTCCAGAACCACATCTCCTTGCAATATATAAATCCATTCATTACATTCCGCACCGCGTTCAAATAAGGATTCGCCTTCTTGAATTTCGCAAGCAGTCAGGCCGTTACATAGTTGTTTGAATTGATCCTGAGGAAGAAGGTTCAATGGAATTAGGTGCCTTAATGACTCCTGGTGGAGCTGATTTGCTGCTACAGACATCTAAACCACTCCATTCTTCCTGATTTGCAAAAGAAATAGGGAGAATCCCGGCATAACTAGTGAAACTTGTGAAGTGAAAGGACCACATTTAATTCTAGTCCATAGAGCCGAACCTATTTCCAGGCACCTAATCAGAATGTTGAAAAATGAGTACTAGTGACATTCTATTCCTCCTGAAAATTATCATTGTGTGATTGATTTCTACAACAAGGAGCCTCTATTCCCTTACTTCTCTAACAACCCGCCCGCCATCTTTGTAAAGCTGCTTTTCCTATTTTGTAACTACTCGCCCATACCGGAAAAAGACCTTATGGGTAGTCTGTGAAGTAAGTGTCTTTGGCAGGGATGCCAAAGCCAAGCCTACAGGGACGTATTCACGCTGTCTTCCTAAAGCAGACCATCCATAGGGGCCCGAGCAGTTACCCTATTTTAAAGGAAACAAGCTTATCGGTTATCCAGGATTGTTTTTATTTTGCAAATGCAAAGGGCACCTTTCGGTGCCCTTTGCCAATCCTAAACGCAGAAAAGATAAGGATATCAATTTACTTTAGGATTAAGCTCTCCGGCAGCATATTTTTGATACATAACTTCCAGAGAAATAGGCTTAATTTTGGAAGCATTACCAGCACAACCAAATGCTTCATAACGGGCCTTACAGATATCCTTCATTGCCGCAGTGGCAACTTTAAAGATTTTCCGGGGATCAAATTCTTTTGGATTTTCCGCCAAGAATTTACGCATCGCGCCTGTTGACGCCATTCTCAGGTCCGTATCGATGTTGACCTTGCGGACGCCGTGCTTGATACCCTCGACAATTTCCTCCACCGGCACGCCATAGGTTTGCCCCATGTCCCCGCCATAGCTGTTGATGATTTCCAGCCAATCCTGTGGCACTGAAGAAGACCCATGCATCACCAGGTGGGTATCTGGAATACGAGCGTGAATTTCCTTGATTCGCTCAATCGCCAAAATATCACCCGTCGGCGGGCGGGTAAATTTATAAGCGCCATGACTGGTGCCAATGGCGATGGCCAAAGCATCAATTTTTGTTTTCTTGACAAAATCAGCCGCCTCATCAGGATCGGTCAATAACATTTCCTTGGTGAGCTTTCCTTCAGCGCCCACACCATCTTCTTTCCCTGCTTCCATGGTTTCCAACGAACCCAGGCAACCTAATTCACCTTCCACGGAAACACCGCAAGCATGGGCCATTTCAGAAACTTTCGCGGTCACTTCCACATTGTAATCATAAGTAGCTGGGGTCTTGGCATCCGGCATTAAAGACCCGTCCATCATCACGGAAGTAAAACCTGACTGGATAGAACGAGCACAAACCCCTGGATCTGCGCCATGATCTTGATGCAAAACGATGGGAATATCAGGCCATTGCTCTACCGCTGCCAAAATCAAATGGCGAAGAAAAGGTTCTCCTGCATATTTTCTTGCGCCTGCGGAAGCCTGCATGATGACAGGACTGTTAGTTTCCGATGCTGCTTCCATGATGGCGTGGACTTGTTCCATGTTATTAACGTTATACGCGGGAACACCGTAACCATGCTCGGCAGCATGGTCCAATAATTGCCTTAGGGTAATAAGTGCCATATATAATTCCTCAAATGAATAAATTCTTACCAGGGTAAGAGGTTAAAAATGGGCATCTTGCAAGATGCCCATTGATGCAAAAAGTTACTACTAACTTATTATTATTTCACTTCAGTAAAGCAGTCCAAATCCATACAAAATGATTTTTCTTCCATGAAATTAATTAATCTTTGGATCCAGCTCTCCTGAAGCATATTTTTGAACCATATCATCAATGGAGATAGGTTTGATTTTGGAAGCGTTTCCAGCAGTTCCAAAAGCTTCGTATCGGGCCTTGCAAATATCTTTCATAGCCTGGGTGGCTACTTTAAAGATTTTCCGGGGATCAAATTCCTTTTTGTTTTCCGCCAGGAATTTCCTCATCGCCCCGGTCGAAGCCAATCGTAAATCCGTATCGATATTGACCTTACGAACCCCATGCTTGATGCCTTCCACGATTTCCTCTACAGGCACCCCATAGGCTTCGCCAATATCCCCACCATATTCATTGATGATTTTGACCCACTCTTGTGGTACCGACGAGGATCCATGCATCACCAAGTGAGTATTGGGAATGCGCGCATGAATTTCTTTAATCCTGTCAATGGCAAGGACTTCGCCTGTAGGCGGTTTGGTAAACTTATAAGCACCGTGGCTTGTACCAATCGCTACCGCCAAGGCATCCACATGGGTTTTCTTGACAAAGTCAGCCGCCTGGTCAGGATCGGTCAATAGCATGTCCCTGGTAAGTGTATCGCCTTTATCTGAAGTCATTGTTTCCAGTGACCCCAAACATCCAAGCTCGCCTTCCACCGACACACCACAAGCGTGCGCCATTTCTGTTACTTTCGTCGTTACTTCCACATTATATTCATAAGTGGAAGGGGTTTTCATATCCGGCATCAAAGAACCATCCATCATGACCGAAGTAAACCCTGACTGGATAGACCTGGCGCACACCCCAGGATCAGCGCCATGATCCTGGTGCAAGACAATCGGAATATCCGGCCATTGCTCCAGGGCTGCCTGAACCAAGTGCCGGATGAAGTAGGCACCTGCATATTTCCTCGCGCCCGCACTAACCTGCATCAGTACAGGACTATCAGTTTCTGCCGCAGCCTCCATAATCGCATGCACCTGCTCCATATTATTAATATTGAACGAGGGCACACCATAGCCATGCTCAGCGGCATGGTCCAATAATTGTCTTAACGTAATGAGCGCCATTTCAGCCTCCTCTTTGATTTAAAGCGTATTAACTTGCCAAAACATCCTGGACTGCTTTAACGACATTATCGACGGTAAATCCAAATTCTTCCATGAGTGACCCGCCTGGTGCAGATTCGCCAAATCGATCCAAACCGATAATTTTACTTTTGGCGATACCAACATATTTATACCAGCCCCGGGTGGCTCCAGCCTCAACCGCAACTCTAGCAGTGACATCTGAAGGCAATACCGATTCTTTATAATCATCGCTTTGCACATCAAAAATGTCGGCACAAGGCATGGAAACTACGCGGATTTTCTTTCCTTCCGCATTCAGCCGCTTGGCTGCTTCGTCAGCCAGGCTGACTTCAGAACCGGTCGCAATAATGATTGCATCGGGCTTGCCATCGCAATCGCGCAAAATATAACCACCTTTGCTAATAGCTTCTATTTGATCAGAAGTACGATCCAAATGCGGAACCCCCTGCCGGGTCAAGGCCAGCGCGGAAGGACCGTCCATACGATTCACAGAGTCACGCCAAGCAACGGCGGTTTCCACTGCGTCCGCTGGGCGCCACAAATGGACATTTGGGATCAGACGCAAAGACTCATGGTGTTCTACGGGTTGATGGGTCGGCCCGTCTTCCCCTAAACCTATCGAATCATGAGTTAACACGTAAATCACCGGCAATTTCATCAACGCCGACATGCGGATGCCATTACGGGCGTAGTCGGAAAATACGTGGAATGTACCCCCAAACGGTCTGAATCCTCCATGGAGATACATGCCATTCATCAGGGCTGCCATGCCAAATTCCCGCACACCATAATGGATGTAATTCCCATCCTCATGGCTGTTGCCAGGATAATTCAAATCCTTGCAGCCTTTCCAGTTGGTTAAATTAGAGCCGGTCAAATCGGCAGAACCGCCAAAGAACTCGGGCAAATGAGGAGCGTAGGCATCCAGGGTATTTTGTGATGCCTTACGGGTTGCTACTTTTTCAGCTTTTGCGTCGGTTTCACGTATGTACTCGTTAGCCTTGGCGTTCCAATCGCTGGGAAGCTCCCCTTTCATTCTGCGCTCGAATTCTGCTGCCAACTCGGGATATTCGGATTTATATGCGTTGAATTTTTCGTTCCACTCGTTTTCCAATGCCGAACCCTTCTCACGGGCATCCCAAGCGGCATAGATTTCATCTGGAATCTCAAAGGGAGGATAAGGCCAGCCCAAGACTTCCCGGGCCAAGGCGATTTCATCATCTCCCAAAGGCGCGCCGTGGCATTCCTCCTTGCCTTGTTTATTAGGCGAACCAAACCCGATAATGGTTTTACAGCATATCAAGGTGGGTTTATCTGTCTGCCCTTTCGCTTGCTCAATCGCTGCTTTAATTGCCTCGGCATCGTGTCCGTCAACACCTTTAATGACATGCCAACCGTAGGACTCAAAACGCATTGGGATATCGTCAGTGAACCACCCTTCTACTTCACCATCGATGGAAATACCATTGTCATCCCAAAACGCAATCAATTTGCCCAGTTTCAAAGTTCCCGCCAGAGCACATGCCTCATGGGAAACCCCTTCCATCATGCAACCATCACCTAAAAACACGTAGGTATTATGGTCCACAATATTATGATTACCCCGGTTAAACTGGGCTCCTAGAACCTTCTCCGCCATCGCCATGCCTACGGCATTGGCGATACCTTGACCCAAAGGACCGGTGGTTGTTTCAACACCTGGCGTATAACCATACTCAGGGTGGCCAGGGGTCTTGGAGTGCAGCTGACGAAAATTCTTTAGTTCCTCAATGGGCAAATTATAGCCGGTCAGATGAAGCAGCGAGTAAATCAGCATTGATCCGTGACCGTTGGACAGTACGAAACGATCCCGATTTGCCCACTGGGGATTGGTTGGATTGTGGCGCATGTAATCGTTCCACAATACTTCGGCAATGTCCGCCATCCCCATGGGCGCTCCGGGATGACCGGATTTGGCTTTTTGAACAGCGTCCATTGAAAGGGCGCGAATAGCGTTTGCTAGATCTCGGCGCGAAGGCATAATCTTCCTCCCTATAAATTCAAGAATGTCATTTTAAAAATTATTGAAAAATCCAAGCTCTGTATCGACGTCTTTAAAATTTTCAGCGCTTGTTTCTACTTTGCCACGTAAGGAAAAATTTATCACTAAATGCAACTGGCTCCAAAATCATTATTGTTGATGCGCATCCCATTCTTTGTGGTATTGGACAAAGCGCTCAACTTCATTTTTAGAACCCAGCACCAAAGGAACCCGTTGGTGAATACTTTCAGGTTGAATTTCCAATACCGGTTCCCTGCCAGTGGAAATCAAGCCTCCCGCTTGTTCCACAATAAATCCCATGGGATTGGCTTCATACATGAGACGCAGCCTGCCGGCTAAATTCTTGGCCTTGAGCTTATCGTCTATGGGATACGACCAAATGCCACCCCGGGTCAAAATCCGGTACACTTCCGCCACAAACGAGGCAATCCAGCGCATATTGAAATCCTTTCCCCGCGGACCTTCCTTCCCTTGCAAGCATTCCTCGATATAGCGTCTCACCGGAGGCTCCCAAAAGCGCATATTCGACATATTGATAGCGAATTCCTGGCAGTCCTCTGGGATACGAATGTTGGGATGGCTTAACAGAAATTCGCCCACGCCGGGGTCCAGGGTAAAACCATTAACACCATTACCCGTAGTCAGGACCATGGTGGTAGAAGGGCCGTAAACACAAAACCCAGCACAGACTTGCTCGGTGCCCGGTTGCAAAAAATCCTTGGCAGTTGGGTTTTCCACCCCTTCAGGACAACGAAGGATGGAAAAAATGGTTCCCACGCACATATTGATATTGATATTGGAAGAACCATCTAGTGGGTCAAAACATATCAAATACTTGCCTTTCGGATATTGTGAGGCGATAGGAATAATATCTTCGTTTTCTTCTGATGCCATCGCCGCCAAATGCCCCGTCTTTCCTAAGGCGTCAATCATGATTTCATTCGAGAGGACGTCTAGTTTTTGCTGTACCTCGCCTTGAACGTTCTCGTCTCCTACCGAACCCAACAATCCCGCCAAAGCGCCTTGTTTCACCGACTGGGAAATCGCTTTACAAGCACGGGCAATGTCGCTGAGAAGCAGGGTAAGTTCTCCAGTGGCATGGGGCAGCTTGCGCTGCTCTTCTATAATAAACTGGGTTAATGAATCGCCTTGTTGCATAAATACCTCCTCAAAAATTCACTGGTTCTTCCAGTGACTTAACTCCCTACTCCGAGCGTCAAAGCATCCTTGACTTTCACGATTTTAAGCGCATTGGTACCCCCGGACACGCCGGTGAGATCACCCTTAGTAATAATGACACGATCTTCCTCACAAACTGCTTTGCACTTTAACAGCTCCTTGATCGTGCCTTTATTTAATACCACATGATCTGTAGTATCGCATTTGAAGTACAGAGGGTAAACGCCGCGATACAGCGTTACCTTCCGACACGTTTTCAGGTGACGGGTCATTGCATAAATTGGGATACCAGAACTGATGCGTGACATCCATAATGGTGTCGCCCCGCTTTCGGTCAATGCCGCAATCGCACGCACCGTAAAGTGATTGGCGACATACATGGCCGCCATGGCGATGGCTTCGTCCACCCTTTCAAATTGTTGATTAAGACGGTGAGTGGAACGCCTTACCCGCGGGTGCTTTTCCGCTTGTTTACAGACCCTGTCCATGGCTTTGACAGCCGCCACCGGATATTTACCGGAAGCGGTTTCCGCGGAAAGCATCACCGCGTCGGTACCGTCAAAAACCGCATTCGCCACGTCCAGCACTTCCGCGCGGGTCGGCAATGGGCTTTCGATCATGGATTCCATCATTTGCGTGGCGGTAATCACCACCCGATCCAAATCCCGGGCTTTCTGAATAAGTTCCTTCTGAACCTGTGGCAACAAAGCATCGCCAATTTCCACGCCCAAATCCCCGCGGGCCACCATGATGACATCAGAGGCTTTGATGATTTCCTCCATAACATCGGGTACGACAGCTTCCGCACGCTCGATTTTGGCGACAATCCCGGCCTCGCCACCGGCTTCCTGTAACAATCGGCGGGCCAGATGAATATCCTCGGCACAGCGGGGAAAGGAAACCGCCAAATAATCGGCATCGATCTCTACCGCGGTTTTGATATCCTCACGATCCTTCTCCGTCAAGGCCGTGGCAGACAACCCCCCACCTTGTTTATTGATCCCCTTGTTATCGGAGAGCGCCCCGCCCACAACCACGGTGCATTCCACCCGGTCGCCAAGAATCTTCTCCACTTCCAGCACAACACGGCCATCGTCCAGCAGCAATACGCTGCCCGGCTCGACATCTTTGGGAAGATCGGGATAGACAATGCCAACCTGGGTTTCATCTCCCTGATCCAGCGCCAGACTGGCATCCAGAGCAAACTTATCGCCAGGCTTAAGTTCAACTTTTCCTTCTTTGAAGCGGGCAATGCGGATTTTCGGACCTTGTAAATCCGCCAAAATACCGACATGACGGTTGAGTTTTTTCGAAATCTCCCGCACTAAATGGGCACGGCGGCGATGGTCATCCGCGCTGCCATGGGAAAAATTCAGGCGCACCACATCGGCGCCGGCTTTCAGCAACTCTTCCAATACGGAAGCTTCGTCGGTTGCAGGACCGATGGTGGCTACGATTTTGGTTCGTCTGGGAATAAAAAGCTCAGCCATAATTATTTATTTTGCCTGCATCATGGCGTGGGTAGTATCCAACATACGGTTGGAAAAACCCCATTCATTATCGTACCAGGCCAAGACCTTGACCTGCGTGCCTTCAATCACCTTGGTCAAAGACGCTTCGTAAATGGAAGAATGGGGGTTATGGTTGAAATCCATGGACACCAGCGGCTCATGGTTGACCGTTAAAATCCCTTTCAGCTCGCCTTGCGAAGCTTCTGTCAAAATCGCATCAATCTCATCCTTACTGGTTTCGCGCGCTGCCTCGAAAGTCAAATCCACCAAAGAGACATTAATGGTGGGAACGCGAACGGCAAAACCGTCAAATTTACCGACCAGTTCCGGTAAAACCAAGCCCACCGCCGCGGCTGCGCCAGTTTTGGTAGGAATCATGGATTGGGTCGCGGAACGGGCGCGGCGCAAATCGCTGTGATATACGTCAATTAATACTTGATCGTTGGTATAAGAGTGAATCGTCGTCATCAAACCACGCTTGACGCCAATCTTTTCACTAAGCGGCTTGACCAGCGGTGCGAGACAGTTAGTCGTGCACGAAGCATTGGATACCACCGTATCATTTGACTTGAGAACGTGGTGATTGACACCATAGACGATAGTAGCATCCACATCCTTGCCGCCCGGCGCGGAAATCAATACTTTTTTCGCGCCGCCTTGCAAGTGGGCGGAAGCTTTTTCTTTGGAAGTAAAAAGACCAGTACATTCGAGCACCACATCCACGCCCATTTCGCCCCAAGGCAATTTTGAGGGATCACGCTCGGATAAAACGCGGATTCGGTCCCCATTGACAACCATTGAATCTCCATCCACAACCACTTCCCCTGGGAAGCGGCCGTGAACCGTATCGTAACGGGTCAAATGGGCATTGGTTTCCGCATTCCCCAAATCGTTGATGGCGACGATATCAAATTCACTTGACCGGCCCGACTCAAACAATGCACGTAAAACATTCCGCCCGATCCGGCCATACCCATTGATAGCTATTTTAATTGCCATAGATTTGTTTCTCCCAAAGTTGCCTGAAAAGCCCCGTTCCCCTCTCCATCCTTATGTTGTTTTACCGATGGAAAGTGGAAAATTTATTTTCTTGAATTGAGGAACTATACCAAAGAGCCGGGAGATCAGTCCAGTACGGAACGGCTGGACAAAGTGAAATGCCGCGCTTTTATAGATCTAATAAACCATTGATATTACAGGTTATCTTATCAATCGCAGCCTGGGTGAGTTGGCTATCTTCAGCATCAAGCCAAACCGCATCTTGGTACTTTCGCAGCCAAGTGAATTGACGCTTTGCCAACTGCCGGGTGGCAACAATGGCTCTGCTAATCATGGTATTACGATCGATTTCGCCCGCCAAATATGACCATATTTGCCGGTACCCCACGCTCCGCATGGACGGGAGGTCGGGTTGCATATCTTCTCTCTGATAAAGCGCCCGCACCTCTTCAATAAAGCCTTGCTCCAGCATCTGATAAAAACGGCGCTCGATTCTCCGGTGCAGAATAGCCCGATCTTTCGGAGCAACTATCAATGACACCTTGGCAAATGGAAATGGAGATTGACGGTTTTCTCCTATCCAATCGGACAAGGACTTACCCGAAACGGCATACACTTCCAATGCCCTTTGGATCCGTTGAACATCATTGGGGTGAATCCGGACGGCGGACCAGGGATCGATTTTGGCCAATTTCCGGTGCATGGCGTGCCAGCCAACTTGCCGAGCTTCCTGATCGATTTCAGCCCTGACCATAGAGTCTGCAACGGGCAATTCCGCCAATCCGTTTAATAAGGCATGAAAATACAACATGGTGCCGCCCGTCAAAATAGGCAATCTGCCACGCTGGATGACCGCTTCAATCAGTTTCAAGGCTTGATTGCGAAATTCCCCGGCGGAAAAACTTTGGGCTGGATCGAGTATGTCAATCAAATGATGGGGAATTTCGGCGCGCAGCTCCAACGGCGGCTTGGCGGTGCCGATATCCATGCCCCGGTACACCAGGCTGGAATCGACGCTAATGATTTCCCCGTTGATGCGGCGCGCCAGGGAAACAGCCAATTCGGATTTGCCCGAAGCCGTCGGCCCCATCAACAAAACGACAGGCAGCGGATCAAACATCAACGGCCGCGATTGAAGAAACCATCGAGGGTCTTGAAATCCAGCTCTACCCAGGTGGGACGGCCGTGGTTACAACGTCCGCTGCGTTCGGTCTGCTCAATCTCCCGCAGCAGTGCATTCATTTCTTCAATCGTCAGCCGACGTCCCGCCCGGACAGAAAAATGGCAGGCGCGGGTCGCCAGGCGCTCCAATAGCGCTGTGTTAATCTGATCAGACACCTCCATTTGCTCAAGCTCCGACAACACATCCTTGACCAATGCCGCCACGTCAGCCTTGGCCAACAGAGCGGGCACTTCCCGGACTACCAAACGCTCAGGACCCATCACATCAATGACAAGCCCCATTTCCCGCAGCAGATCCGAATTTTCATCCGCCAGTGCCGATTCCCGTCTAGAGACGGATATCGTCAAGGGCAATAACAGCGGTTGCCGTATGACTTTACCTTCAGCCATTTGCCGTTTGAGTTTTTCATAAACAATACGCTCATGGGCGGCATGGGTATCCACCAAAATCAACCCGTTTTCCGATTGCGCCAAAATATAAACATCGTGCAGGTGGGCGATGGCATAGCCCAAGGGGTGGGAATGTGCTATTGATGGTTGCGCTTCGCTTGCAGGTTCAGTGGCTGCCGGCACTTTCGCCCCATGCAATTCCTGGTAAAAAGCGAGGCTTTCATTCACTTGGGCAGGCGGTTTAGACGATGACCGTTCATATCCCCGGTTGGAATAACCACTTCCTTGAATCTTGTGTTGTTGTTCCTCCTGGGTTGGAATATGCAAAGATGAAGGGCCGGCCGTTGGAAAATGGGTTTCCGCCAACGCCCGCTGGAGAGAGCGGGCGATAAAGTCATGGACACTCCGGCTGTCGCGAAACCGCACTTCCAGCTTGGCGGGATGGGCATTGACATCCACTAGCCTCGGGTCCATCTCCAGATACAATACCGCCGCCGGCTGTCGGTTGTGGGGCAGTATGTCCCGATAGGCATGACGCAGCGCGTGATTCAATAACTTATCCCGCACCAAGCGGCCATTGATATACCAAAACTGCATGTCCGCCTGGCTGCGGGTAAAGCCTGGTTGGGCAATCCAGCCTTTGAGCATCAAATCTCCAGCGGCAAATTCCACCGCCAGTGCATGCTTCATAAATTCCCGGCCCAATATGGAAGCCACCCGGGCTTCCCTGCCGGCATCATCTTTTGCCGGCTGGAATTGCCGAATTGGACGCTGATTATGGTGCAGGCTGAAACCCACTTCAAAGCGATTGAGCGCCATCCGCTCCACAAAGGTTTGGATATGGCCAAATTCGGTTTTTTCCGTGCGAAGAAATTTGCGCCTGGCAGGAATGTTGTAAAACAAATCCGTCACTTCCACCGTGGTTCCCACAGAATGGGCGGCGGGTGTCAATTCAGGCTGATCGGCGCTGACCTGCAAACGCCAGCCGGTGGCGCTTTCCTCGGTATGGGAAGTGATCACAAGACGGGCCACGGAAGCAATACTCGGCAACGCCTCCCCCCGGAAGCCCAGGCTGCGGACAGCGAGCAAATCCCCTTGGGTCGAAATTTTACTGGTGGCGTGGCGGGCCACTGCGAGCGGCAAATCTTCTCTGGGAATTCCCTTGCCGTTATCGCGCACCTTGATGGCGCTGATTCCGCCCCCTTCAATGGCAATGTCGATCCGGCCGGCGCCAGCATCGAGACTGTTTTCCACCAATTCCTTGACCACCGAAGCCGGGCGCTCGACAACTTCGCCCGCAGCGATTTGATTAATCAACTGCGGCGGCAATTGGCGTATGCGGCTCATCCCTCCAAGGGAATCCGCAAGACTTGTCCTGGCCGGATCCGGGTATGGGGCAGAGCGTTATAGGACATTAAGCGTTTCATGCTGACACCATAGCGATGGGCAATTCCAGAAAGGGTTTCTCCGCGGGCTATCACGTGCCGGCGCTCCTCCGCCAAAATAGTTCCAGTCGGCGCTTCCTGGGCAAAATAATCGAGGATTCCGTGAAATATCGCCTTGGCCAGGAACCATTGGTGCTTGGAACTACGCAGGTTTCTCTCCTCTTGAGGATTAGTAATAAAGGCGGTTTCTACGAGTACCGAGGGAATATCGGGAGACTTCAGCACCATAAACCCCGCTTGCTGCACTTTTCTTGAATGGACCTTGCCCACCTTTTTCAGTTCCTCCAAAATTTCCCTGGCGATCTGCTGGCTGGCCTCCCGGGTCGCCGTTTGGGAAAGATCCAACAGCACCCGGGCGAGGGTCTCGTCCTTTTTTTGCAGTTTGATTCCGCCGACCAAATCCGACTGGTTTTCACGCCGGGCCACCCATCGGGCAAATTCACTTGACGCACCCCGTTCGGACAGAGTAAACACCGAAGCCCCTCTTGCGCGCGCATGCCTGAATGCATCCGCATGAATGGAAACGAACAAATCCGCCTTGGCTTTGCGGGCCAGTTCCATCCTTTTCCGCAAACCAATGTAATAATCGCCATCGCGTATCAAAACCGCCTTCATGCCTTTCTTTTCATTGATTAGCTTGGCCAGCTTGCGGGCCACCGCCAACACCACGTCTTTTTCCCGGGTTCCCCTTCGCCCAATGGCGCCGGCGTCTTCGCCCCCGTGGCCGGCATCAATCGCCACCACCACCTCCCGAAACCGGGCCTTCTCAATTGGATTTTTTTTGACAACCTTAGCCTTGGCTTTTGGCTGGCTGCCCGCAGTTGTTTTAGCAAACAAATCCACCACCAAACGATGGCCATAATGGGCATTGGGGGCAAGGGGAAAAACTTTTGGCTTAACCTCGGTCTTCAGATCCAAAACCAAACGCAAAACGCCTGACCTGGGTTTTCCGGCACGAACTCTACGCAAAAATCGAAGCTTTTTTTTCGGCTGAGGGATGGCGGATTTCAAGCGGACCTGCGGTAAATCAATCACCAAACGCCGGGGATTATCCAATGTAAATACCTTAGGTTTAACAGGCCCGGAACTGTCAAAGACCAGACGGGTTTTATCAGGCGCCTGCCAATACCGCACACCCAATACTTCCGTGGCCCATGCAATCGACGAAAAAATCAGCAGCAGAAATACGGCAATGGCCCTGCACATCATGGCGGGACTCCCAGGAAATCAAGGAACGATAGTTGGATTATAGTTCAATTTTTATGCTTTTTGCGAATAAACAAAAAATTGTAGTATAAACCTAACAATCAAGCACTTGTTCATTCGTATAGATTCAAATAAAATACTGATTTCAAGGGGTTTCTATACTTGGTTCCAAGGGAAATAGTCAAAGGGTAGAATTTTACGGAGGGATAAATTCTACTAACTCTTCTCAAAGCACTAAAGTAATAATGGGACAATCCTTGGAACTATCAGGCAGTCATGGGGCTGCCTTTTTTGTTTTTAACTGTTTGACTACCACTGTTAGAGAAGAAAAACCATGGCTAGCGCAATAATGCCAACCTATGCCCGATTGCCGGTCACCTTCACCCGCGGCGAAGGCGCCTGGCTATGGGATACGCAAAACAACCGCTATCTGGACGCCATTTCCGGCATTGCTGTTTGCGGGCTGGGCCATGCGCATCCCGCCCTGACCGAAGCCTTATGCCAACAAGCACGGCGTTTATGGCATACCTCCAACCTTTTTCAAATCGAGCGTCAGGAAGCATTGGCCAGCGAACTGGTTCGGCTAAGCGGCATGGCGCAAGCCTTTTTCTGCAATTCCGGCGCCGAGGCCAACGAGGCGGCTATTAAAATCGCCCGCGCTTACGGCCATCAAAAAGGCATCGAAAAACCGCTGATTGTGGTGATGGATAACAGTTTCCACGGACGCACCCTGGCAACCTTGAGCGCCACCGGCAATCCCAAGGTACATCAAGGATTCGAACCGCTGGTGGCAGGCTTTGTGCGGGTTCCATTTAATGATATCCCGGCCATTGAGTCACTGGCTGACAAAGACCAAATCGCGGCTGTTTTGGTTGAGCCCATACAGGGGGAAGGCGGGATCAAAATACCTGCTTCCGATTACCTCACGCAACTGCGCGCCTTGTGCAACCGTCACCAATGGCTGCTGATACTGGACGAGGTGCAAACCGGCATGGGACGCACGGGTCAATGGTTTGCCTTCCAACATGAAAATATCACCCCCGATGTCCTGACCCTCGCCAAAGCCTTGGGTAACGGCTTCCCCATTGGCGCTTGCCTGGTCCGGGGTAAAGCGGTGGATATACTCAAACCCGGCATGCACGGCTCCACCTTTGGGGGAAACCCTCTGGCTTGCAGTGCGGCTTTGGCCGTCATCAAAACCCTGGAACAAGAAAACCTGATTTCCCGGGCCCAACAGTTGGGAGAACAACTCATGGAGGGATTCAGTCAATCCCTGAGTGGTCTGTCTCACCTCCAAGAGATTCGGGGACGGGGGTTGATGCTGGGCATTGAATTAAAGATACCTTGTGGCTCCCTGGTCAACGATGCCTTGAAAAAAGGCATTCTGATTAACGTCACCGCCGAACAAGTCGTCCGCTTACTGCCGCCGCTTATTCTTACTGACCAACAAGCAAAAGAACTCATAGAAACACTATCAAGTTTAATCACAGGATTGCCTTCATGAATGTGCGCCACTTTCTCACTCTCCAAGATATTACCGCTCAAGAATTCCGTAACCTGATCCACCGGGCGATGGAACTTAAAAAAATAAAGGCCCCCTATGAACCTTTGAAAAACAAAATCCTGGGCATGATCTTCGAGAAGTCCTCCACCCGTACCCGGGTCTCTTTTGAAGCCGGAATTGTCCAGTTAGGGGGCGCTGCCATCTTTCTATCCCCCCGGGACTCCCAATTGGGACGGGGCGAACCCCTGGAAGATACCGCACGGGTACTGTCACGGATGGTGGACAGCGTTGTGCTTCGCACCCACAAACACGAAACTGTCACCCGGTTTGCCGAATACTCCAGCGTTCCGGTGATAAATGGCCTCACCGACCGCTATCATCCCTGCCAATTACTGGCGGACATGCAGACCTATTTCGAACACCGTGGCGACATCGCCGGCAAGACTGTGACGTGGATTGGGGACGGTAATAATATGTGTTATTCCTATATGAACGCCGCCCAACTTTTGGATTTCCATTTAAATATCGCCGCGCCAGCAGGGTATGAACCAGAAGCCGAAGCCCTGGTCCAAGCCCGCGACCACGTCACCCTTTTTCACGAACCAGAGACCGCGGCCAGGAATGCCGATTTGATTGTCACCGATGTTTGGGCCAGCATGGGCCAGGAAGACGAGCAACGGCAACGCATGGAAGCCTTTCGCGGTTTTCAGGTCAACCCCCTGCTGATGGCGCTGACCGCCCCCAATGCCCTTTTCATGCACTGCCTGCCCGCTCACCGGGGGGAAGAAGTCAGTGCCGAAGTGCTGGAAGGCCCCCAAAGCGTGGTTTGGGACGAGGCGGAAAACCGCCTTCACGCGCAAAAAGCGCTGCTTGAATTCTTGCTTTCGCCTTATCACAATGACTGAAAATGCCGTAAAGTTATTAGCATTGCTCACCTTTCTGGCCTGGCAACCCTTGATCTGGGCGGGGGAAGCAGCTTATATCAACGATCAACTGGTAGTGCAACTGCGCGCCGGCAAGGGACTAGACTATAAAATCCTCAAGCAGCTGGAAAGCGGTACGCCTGTAACCGTCTTGCAGCGAGACAGCAAAAGTGGCTACAGCAAAGTGCAATTGGAAGATGGCCAGCGGGGGTGGGTACTGGATCGGTTTTTGACCGAAGAACTCCCAGCTCGGGTCAAGCTGCCGGAATTAGAACGGAAGCTGCAACAACTTTCAGAAGAAAACAAGCAGTTAAAGGATGCCTTGACTTCCCTGACAGCCCGGCAAGCACAAGCTGCTTCAGACAAGGGCAAACTCAGCGAACTTTCCGCCCGCCTCCAGTCCGAGCTAAAACGGATTCGCAAAACCGCCGCCCATGCCTTGGAAATAGAAGCCGAGCGCAATCAACTGCGGGAGCGGGTCGTGCTATTGGAGCGGGAACTGCAAAAAGTTAAACTGGAAAAACAAGCCCTGGAAAGCGAAAGCGGCCAAAGCTGGTTCACCATCGGCGCGGGCGTGCTTTTCGCCGGCATTGTCCTGGGCCTGATCTTGCCGCGCCTGGGCTGGCGCCGGAAACCGGGCTGGGACAGCTTATAATTTTTTGACATCGCAAGCGGAGATATTCTTATGCCTTCCGATAAAAAACGCTCCTTTTCTTCTCAAGTCGTCAACGGCATGGAACGCGCGCCCAGCCGGGCCATGTTGCGGGCCGTCGGCTTTGAAGACAAGGATTTTCAAAAACCTCAAATTGGCATCGCCTCCACCTGGAGCATGGTCACCCCCTGCAATATGCACATTAATCACCTAGCGGACAATGCCGCCCAGGGAGTCGATCAAAATGGCGGGAAAGCGGTGATTTTCAATACCATCACCATCTCCGACGGGATTTCCATGGGCACCGAGGGCATGAAGTATTCCTTGGTTTCCCGGGAAGTCATTGCCGATTCCATTGAAACTGTCATCGGTTGCCAAGGCTATGACGGTCTGGTGGCCATCGGTGGCTGCGATAAAAACATGCCCGGCTGCATGATTGCCATCGCCCGCCTCAACCGGCCAGCGGTATTTGTCTATGGCGGTACGATTCTGCCCGGCTGCCACCAAAACCAAAATCTCGACATCGTTTCCGTATTTGAAGCGGTCGGCGCCCGGGCCAACGACAAAATCGACGACGATACCCTCCATGCCATTGAGGAAAAAGCCATCCCTGGCCCTGGTTCCTGTGGCGGCATGTATACCGCCAATACCATGGCCTCGGCCATCGAAGCCTTGGGAATGAGCCTGCCCGGCAGTTCCGCCCAGGCGGCCGTCTCCCCGGACAAACAAAAAGATTGCGAGCGGGCTGGCCAAGCAGTGCTGGCACTATTGGAAAAGGACATCAAACCCCGCGATATCATGACCCGGCAAGCCTTCGAAAATGCCATCACCATGGTCATCGCCCTGGGCGGTTCCACCAACTCCGTACTGCACTTGCTGGCCATGGCCGATGCCAGCGGCGTGAAGCTCACCCTGGACGATTTTACCCGCATCGGGCAGAAAACGCCGGTACTGGCTGATCTGAAGCCCAGCGGCCGTTATCATATGGCCGCCCTGATTGAAATTGGCGGAATTTTGCCTCTCATGAAAATGCTGCTGGAAGCAGGCTTGCTTCACGGCGATTGCCTCACCGTCACCGGCAAAACCCTGGCGGAAAATCTGGTGGACGTACCTCCCTATCCCACGAATCAAGATATCATCCAGCCTCTGGAGAATCCGCTCAAAAAAGACAGCCACTTGGTTGTTCTCAAAGGCAATCTGGCGCCGGAAGGCGCGGTGGCCAAAATCAGCGGCAAGGAGGGCTTAAGTTTTACCGGCACAGCCCGGGTTTTTGAGTGCGAAGAGGAAGCGCTACAACGCATTCTCGATGGCACGGTACAAAAAGGCGATGTCATTGTCATCCGCTACGAAGGCCCCAAAGGTGGCCCAGGGATGCGGGAAATGCTGTCACCCACCTCCGCCGTGATGGGCAAGGGCCTTGGCAAAGACGTGGCGCTGATTACCGACGGGCGATTCTCCGGCGGCACCCACGGCCTGGTGGTGGGCCATATCACTCCGGAAGCCTATGTGGGCGGACCGCTGGCGATTGTCAAAGACGGCGACACCCTGACCATCGACGCGGAAAAGCGGGAACTGCATTTGCATTTAAGCGACGAGGAGATCCAATCCCGTCTGTCCCAGTGGCAAAAACCCGCGCCCCGTTACACCCGCGGGGTGCTGGCCAAATACGCGGCGCTGGTCAATTCCGCTTCTGAAGGCGCAGTCACCGACCGGGATCTGGAGTTGTAGTGACTCTCCCCGGCATCCGGGAAATGATCCGGGCGCTGGTGGCCGAACCTTCGGTCAGCAGCCCCGATTCCCAGTTGGATCAATCCAATCTGGGCGTCATTCACCTGCTGGCGCAGTGGCTGGAAAGCCTGGGTTTCCGAATTCACCTACAACCGGTTACCCCCAACAAATCCAATCTCATTGCCACCCTTGGCCCCGAAGGGGAAACAAAAGGATTGGTTTTGAGCGGGCATACCGACACTGTCCCCTTTGATGAAGGGCTTTGGTCCCACGACCCCTTTAGCCTGACCGAAAAGGATGGTCGTCTCTACGGGCTGGGCAGCGCGGATATGAAATCCTTCTTCGCCCTGGCGCTGGAAGCGATTCGCACCATCGACAGCCAACGCCTGCGTCAACCCATCATCATTGTCGCCACTTGCGACGAGGAAAGCACCATGTCCGGCGCGCGGAGTCTTGAAACGCTGGGCCTCCCAGCGGGACGCTATGCGGTCATCGGCGAACCAACATTGCTCCAGCCTGTTCGCATGCACAAAGGGGTGATGATGGAAACCATCCACGTACATGGCCATAGCGGCCACGCCAGCAATCCGGAACTGGGCGCCAATGCCCTGGAAGGCATGGTCTCGGTATTACAAAACCTGCTCCTCTGGCGTGACCAACTGGCGCAAATGCATCATCCAGAGTTTCAGGTTCCCTACCCTACCTTAAACCTTGGAGCGATTCACGGCGGCGACAGTCCCAACCGGATCTGCGGACACTGCCGGACTCATCTGGACTTTCGTCTGCTACCGGGAATGTCCGTGGATCAATTACGGGAAACGCTGCAACATAAAGTAAAAGACGCCCTGCGCGTCCACCCAAAACTCAAGGCCCGGCTTGAGCCTTTATTCGACGGCGTGCCACCCTTCGAAACCCCAGCCGGCGCCGAGATTGTCCAGCTTTGCGAATCTCTCTCGGGTGAAACGGCCAAAGCGGTTTCCTTCGCCACGGAAGCGCCTTTTTTAACCCGCCTTGGCTTGGAAACCATTGTCATGGGACCAGGGTCCATCGACCAGGCCCACCAACCCGACGAATATTTGCCCGTCAGTCATATTGAACCTGCGGTACATTTAATCCGGCAACTTATCGAGAAGCTATGCCTGCCATGACTGACATCAATCATTACGTTCGCTGGTTCAGAAGCTCTTCCCCCTATATCCACGCCCACCGGGGTAAAACCTTTGTGGTCATGTTTGGGGGCGAGGCGCTGCTCGATGATAATTTTTCCCACCTGATCCACGATCTTGCCTTGTTGCACGGTTTGGGCATTCGTTTGGTCCTGGTCCACGGACTTCGTCCCCAAATTGAAGCGCGGTTAAAGCACAAGGGAATTGCGTGTCACTATCACCCCAGCGGCCTGCGCATTACTGACGCGCCAGCTTTAGAGTGCGTCAAAGAAGCCGCTGGCGTGGCCCGGGTGGAAATCGAAGCCTTATTCTCCCTTGGGATTGCGGAATCACCGATGGCTGGCCTGCGCCTGCTGACCACTTCCGGCAATTTCGTTCTCGCCAAACCACTTGGCGTGCTGGAAGGGATTGATTTACAACATACCGGGGAAGTGCGGGGAGTGAAAAACGAAGCGCTCCAAAACCAACTCAACGACGGAAATATCGTCGTGTTATCCCCTTTAGGTTATTCCCCAACCGGGGAAGTATTCAACTTGCGGGCCGAAGAAGTTGCTACCGCTGTCGCTGGCGCTTTAAAAGCCGATAAACTGTTGATACTTACCGAAGGGCCTTGTCAAGTGCAAAGTACCTCCCAAATGCCCTCCCACTTGACGGACAATGAAGCCGAAGCCCTACTGGAGCAAGACGCTTTTACGCCAGACATCGCTGATCATGTGCGAGCCGCAGTCTCCGCCATCCGCCGAAGTGTCGGCAGGGTTCATCTGATAGACAGGCATATGGATGGCGCCCTGCTTTTGGAGCTTTTTACCCGGGAAGGGCAAGGCACATTAATTTCAGCCGAACCCTTTGAACAATTGCGACCCGCCCACCTAGAAGACATCGGCGGCATTCTGGAATTAATCGAGCCTTTAGAGCAGGAAGGCATCTTAGTGAAACGGCCGAGGGAAAAACTGGAAATGGAAATTGACGATTTCATCGTCATCGAACGGGACGGTTTGATTATTGGCTGCGCGGCTCTGCACACTTTTCCACAACAACATGCCGGCGAACTCGCCTGTTTAGCGCTACACTCAGAATATCGTGGCCAACAACGGGGATTAAGGTTGCTCAACCATATTGAAAACCTGGCCCGGGAAAAAGGACTGAAACAACTGTTCCTTCTCACCACCCGGACTACCCACTGGTTTATTGAAAAGGGTTTCCAATTGGCGGATTTTGATCAGCTTCCCCTGCAACGCAGGCAATGTCTCAATTACAAGCGCAATTCAAAGGTATTGATCAAATGGCTGACTTAACTTCCGTCGATACGCTTGCCATTACCCCGAGCACCAATACTTTTAAAATTCTGCAACTGACTGATTGCCATCTTTTGGAACAACCAGAAGATACGTTAATGGGCGTCAATACGGAAAAAAGCCTGTTAGACGTGCTCGACCACATTCAACGATCGCCCCAGTGGCCACCAGATCTTATCCTGCTCACCGGGGACTTGGCGCAAACGCCTACGCCCACTGTCTATCAACGGCTGCATAAGCTGTTCCAACCTTTCACAGTGCCTTGTGCCTGTCTTCCGGGGAATCATGACGAACCGGGGCACATGCTAGCCTATCTCTGTCAAAAACCCATAGCCTGCCCCCGACGTATCCTTACCCGACATTGGCAAATCCTGCTGTTGAACAGCAAAAAAAATGATTCCCCCCAGGGCTTGCTTTCCGAGAATGAACTTAAGTTTTTGCGCGCTCATTTGGCAACCACGTCCATGCCAACCCTCATCGCACTCCACCACCCGCCGGTACCAGTTGGCAGCGCCTGGATGGATACCATGCAACTGGAAAACGGCGAGGCATTCCTGAAACTGGCGTCCAGTTTTCCGCAAGTAAAATGCATTATTTTTGGGCATGTCCATCAGGACTTTGTCAGCCAGTATCATTCGCTGACACTCATGAGTTCACCGTCTACCTGTTTCCAGTTCAAACCCCACGCGTCGGATTTTGCTCTCGACACCAAGCCTGCGGGCTGGCGATGGCTGCATCTACACTGCGATGGCGCAATAGATACTCAGATTGAACGTTTGGATCACCTTCCGCCTGGCCTGGATTTTTTTCAAGCGGGTTATTAACCCGTAGCGCTATTTCGCTGACAGAAATCCACCTGCATCAATAGGCACCGACTCGGAAATCAAATACGCCCCCAACTCCGTCAATGCCTTTCGATAGACTTCCCGCTTGAAATAAACCACTTCTTGCAGCGGATACCAATAATCCACCCAGCGCCAGGCATCGAACTCCGGCTTTCCAGTACGCTCTAAGTGGATGTTGCTTTCTTCCGACTGCAGCCTAAGCAGATACCAAATTTGCTTTTGGCCGATACATAATGGGCGGGAATTGCGACGGATATAGCGGGAAGGCAATCGATAGTGCAACCAATCCTGGGTACGGCCGATAATTTCCACATCGTTGGTGGACAAGCCGGTTTCTTCATACAACTCCCGGTATAAAGCCTCTTCCGGGGCTTCATTTTGTTTAATTCCCCCCTGGGGAAATTGCCATGATTGCATACCTGCCCGTCTGGCCCAAAATACATGGCCAGCATCGTTACAAAGGACAATACCTACATTGAGACGATAGCCTTTGGCATCAATCATCGCGAAACAGAAAACCCATCAATGATAAAATTTGCTTTTTGCTTAAATAAAAATAGCATTTTTAAGACTTTAAATCTTTTCATAACCTACACAAGCTCATTGGTTTGCGCAAGTGATGCCCAATAACTTCATTTCACCCTCTTCGAATCAAATCGCCCTTTTTGATCTGGACAACACCCTGCTCGGAGGAGATAGCGATTATCTCTGGGGGCAGTTCTTGGTGGAAAAAGGCATTGTCGAACGTCAATGGTACGAATCGGAAAACAGTCGTTTTTACGAGGACTACCGCAGCGGCACGCTCGATATTGCCGAATTTCTCGAATTTGTCTTAAAACCTTTGAGTCAGCACCCGGTTTCCCAGCTTCATCTTTGGCGGGAACAATTTATTGTGGAAAAAATTCAACCCATCTTATTACCCGCCGCAAAAAAGCTGGTGGATTCGCACCGCCGGCAAAGGCATGTGCTGGTGATTATCACCGCCACCAATGCCTTTGTCACAGAGCCCATTGCCAAGTTGTTTGGCATCCCGCATCTCATTGCCACCCAGCCTGAATTCAAGCAAGGGCGCTATACCGGCCGTTTTTCCGGCATCCCCTGTTTTCAGGAAGGAAAAATCCAGCGCTTTCAAGCATGGCTGCAAAATTTAGATAATCCTATCGACACAAGTTGCTTCTACAGTGATTCCCACAATGATTTACCGCTTTTACAGCAAGTCAGCCAACCGGTGGCGGTTGATCCTGACCCTCAATTGGAGAAGGCGGCGAAAGAAAAGGACTGGCCCATACTGTCCTTACGTTCAGGAAAAGACCCGGTGATGTTATCTCCTGTTAAGGCTGATCTTCCCATGGAAACAAAAAATGCCTAACGGCGACTGCGATGATCATTTTTTTCTGATCCAGTAGTAAAACACCCCTTCATGTTCTCTTTGTTCTAAAATTTGATTACCTGTTTGGTCGCTAAAAACGCCAAAATCTAGGACGGAAGCGGGATCCGTGGCAATGACCCGCACTACTTGCCCGCTTTCCATCTCATTGAGGATTTTTTTCAGGCGCAATAACGGCAGGGGGCAATTTAGGCCGGAAGTATCCAATTCAAAATCGCTATGCATGTTAATCAGGTAATAATTTCCTACAAAACAATATGATAACAAACCAGTTGTAAACCAATGGACTTCCTGCCCATTTACCTCAATGTTCGCCAAAAACCGTGCCTGGTGGTTGGGGGCGGGCCGGTCGCCCTGCGTAAAATCGAGCTTTTGCTTAGGGCAAATGCGGATGTGACCGCCGTTGCCCCGCACTTTATCCCGGCCATTAAAAACTTACTCCCCCCCCATAAACTTATTGCAAAACCTTTCTCCGCAAAATCGCTGGAAGGTTTTTTTCTCGTAATCGCCGCCACGGATAATCGGGAAACCAACAAAATAATTTCAGAAGCCGCCCAATCTCATGGCATATTGGTCAATACGGTAGATCAGCCCGAGACTTGCGATTTTATTATGCCAGCCATCGTGGACCGTTCCCCCGTCCTGGTGGCTATCTCCAGCGGCGGTAAAGCACCGGTGCTGGCGAGATTGCTCAGGACCCGGCTGGAAAGTCTGATTCCCGCTAATTTCGGCCGCCTGGCCGAACTGGCGGGTCAATTCAGGGATCAAGTCAAACAAGCCATTGCCAGTCCCGAGCGGCGCCGTCGTTTCTGGGAACGCACGCTACAAGGCGCGGCAGGAGAATTGATGCTTTCCGGCCAAGCACAAGCGGCCAAGGCAAACATGGCCCAAGCATTGCAGCATGAATTGGAGGATAAAACCCCAATGGGCCATGTTGCACTGGTAGGCGCGGGACCGGGTGATCCTGATTTGTTGACATTCCGGGCCTTGCGTTTGCTCCAGGAAGCCGATGTGGTAGTGTACGACCGGCTGGTCACGCCAGAGATTTTGAACCTGATCCGCCGGGACGCGGAAAAAATTTATGCTGGCAAGGCGCGCTCCCAACATGCCCTTCCCCAAGAGCAAATCAATCACTTGCTCGCGCGTCTGGCCGAAGAGGGCAAACGAGTCGTCCGGCTCAAAGGCGGTGATCCTTTCATCTTCGGCCGCGGCGGGGAAGAAATCGAAACCCTGGCGGAACAAGGCATTCCATTCCTGGTGGTTCCCGGCATTACCGCGGCTTCCGGCTGCGCCGCCTATGCCGGCATTCCCTTGACCCACCGCGATTATGCTCAATCGTGCCTGTTTGTCACCGGCCACCGCAAGAACGACAGGCCCAATCTGGACTGGGAGAAATTAATCGTTCCACGCCAGACATTGGTCATTTACATGGGGATGTTGGGCTTAGAAGAAATTTGCCGGTCCCTGATCACCCATGGCATGTCGCCGGCCATGCCTGCCGCTCTGGTCCAGCAAGGCACCACTCCCCAGCAAAAGGTAATCACCGCCACGGTGGCAACCTTGCCCGAACAAGCCAAAAACGCTCAGCCACCTACACTTATTATTATTGGGGAGGTTGTCTCCCTGCATACCCAGTTGAAATGGTTTCAAGGAAAAACGAGAGAATGAAAAAACTTGCCACGCTTCTCTTGCTATTGCTATTGAGCGCCTGTTCGCAATCTCCGAAACCGGTGAAAACCTGGCAATTGTCCTCGCAAGGCCTTACCGCCGCGGCAGTCAATGACAACTTTGCTTTGCTTGCCACCATTGAACAAGGCGGGCTGTTGTGGCAACTGAAACCGAAAAAATTGCGTCACCAGTTCCGCCATGGGAATAGCAAAGTACAAGCCATCATTGCCGTAACCTTAACCGATGATGGCCAATATGCCATCACCGCTGATCGGGAAGGGTTGGCCTGGTGGTCAGCCAAGACCGGCAAACCCCTGGCCACCTGGATACTGGAAGGCATTCAAGCGGTTGCACTTTCTAAAGATGGGCGCTGGGCCTTGATCGGGCTCACCGATAAAGCCGTCTATTTATCGCTATCCACAGGAAAAACCCGCTTTGCTTTTCCCCACGATCATAAAGTCACCACCGTCTCTTTGGACAAAAAAGGACGCTTTGCCTTGACCGGCGGCAATGACGGCCAGGCCAAACTATGGGATTTACGCAACGGCAAACTGATTCATAGCTGGGAACATGCCACCAAACTGGCAACGGTCACCCTCTCTCCCCGAGGCACCTACGCCATGACCAATGCCAATCTGGGACCCATCCGGATCTGGAAAACCCGTACCGGTAAACGCGTGTGGCAGCTGGGCCCGAAATTCACTACCGCCACCAGCGCCGTTTTTTCTCCCAAGGAAGGTTTATTGGCTATCGGCCACCCATCTCAGGGAATAGACTTGTGGCACCTGAAAAGCGGCAAACGTCTACGTCATTTTGATCCATTACGACCAGATAGCTGGCGCCCCTCCGCCAGTCCTGTTCTTGCCTTGGCCTTTGCCCACGGAAGCAAATATTTGCTCAGTGCAACCTCAGACGGCACCGTTCAAAAATGGCGAATCAAGAAAAAGAAATAATTATCCCCACAACCAGGCCGCCCCTCTCACGCCGCTGGAATCGCCGAATTTGGGGGCCAGTAATTGCGTATCCACCCGGTCGGAAAAAACATAGCGCTGCCAAAGCCTGGGCACTGTTTGATACCAGCGTTGGCATTGTGACAACCCGCCGCCCAGCACAATAGCATCTGGATCCAAAATGTTGATGACATGCGCTAGTGCCCGGGCCAGACGGTGTTCATAGCGTTGCAAGGCTTTTTCACACTTTAAATCGCCAGAAGCTGCTTGAGTCACAATGGCTTCACTCGATAATTGTTTGCCGGTAGCCTTCAAAAAATCATTGCTCAATCCCGATCCGGAAAGAAAAGTCTCGATACAGCCGTGTAGGCCGCAATAACACGGTGGACCCGGGATTTCACCGTTATCGGGCCAGGGCAGTGGATTATGCCCCCATTCGCCACAAATGCCATTGGGCCCTTGCAGCAGTTTATCCTGAACGACAATCCCGCCTCCCACACCGGTCCCCAAAATTACCCCAAAAACCACCGGCAATCCGGCCGCAGCGCCGTCGCTGGCTTCCGATAAGGCAAAACAGTCGGCATCGTTGGCAATTCGCAACGGCCGTTGCAATAAATTTTCCAGATCTTCCTTGAGAGCCCGATCATTGAGCCAGACAGAATTACAATTTTTCATCCGGCCTGTCTTTCGAGATACCGTTCCCGGGGTTCCGACACCCACCTGGCCTTTTCTTCCCATTTCAGTCTCAGCTTGTTCAACCAAGCCCGCAATCGCCCTTAAGGTCGCTTGATAATCATGTTTTGGCGTCGCAATACGGCGGCGGTAAACCGCTTGATTTTCCTCGTCCAAGGCGATGATCTCGATCTTGGTGCCACCCAAGTCAACACCAAAACGCAGATGAGACCGAGGCATTTTAATTGTCCATACAACGACAACGGCCCGGAAAAACCGGGCCGTTATAGGATCTACTCGAAAAGGAAATGATCAGCTGGCTGCTTTGCATTCCTTCATTTTGTCCTTCAAGGACGCGGGCTTTTTCACCTTGCCTTTGATTTTGCCATCAGACAAAGCTTTCAGATAGGAGTAGAGCGCATCCAATGCCTGCTCTTCAGACATGCAGGTTTTTTCCACCAAGCCGATTTCCATGATCTTGGGCGCCATCGGAGTCATGATAGTACCAGCACGACCTTCCTTGACCACTTTAATGAAATCTTCCTTGCTCAGCTTCTTGATGCTTTCAGTCAAATCGGGGAAAGGACGAACATCATGGCAAGTCCCACAACCCCGGCCTGCGGCGCGCTCGTAAATTTTCATCCCCAGCCAAAGCATCTCATCTTCGGTAAAATCGACGGCAAAAGCCATGGATGACATGCCCATGCTCACAATCATGGCAGCGCCTAAGATAACTTTATGAAATTTCATTCATTTCCTCCTTAGATTCAAATTTAAGGTGTATCCACGATAACGGCTATTTCATGAATTAACCCTGAACTTTTCTTGACCTTTCAAACCATTACCGAACTCCCTTGCAAGAGATTGAAATTATATCAAATTCACCGCCTTGAAATGCCGGGATTATTTCCCGAGAGTATCTTCATAATTCCCTGGTCGCTTTAAATTGCACCAGTGGCCAGCGTTCTTCGGCTAATTGCAGATTGACCCGGCTGGGAGCCAAATAGACCAGAAAATCTCCGCCATCTAGCGCCAGATACTCGAAGTTCTTGCGTTTGAAGTCTTCCAGCATTTTGGGGTCTTCACACTCGATCCAGCGGGCGGTGGCCACACTCACATTTTCGTAACTACACTCAACGTTGTACTCGCTTTTCAAGCGGAAAGCCGTAACGTCGAACTGCAAAACCCCGACCGCGCCCAAAATCAAATCGTTGTTTTTCAGGGGGCGGAATACCTGGGTCGCGCCTTCCTCGCTCAACTGAATCAAACCCTTGTGCAGCGCCTTGGCACGCAGGGGGTCCTTGAGCGCTACCCGGCGGAAAAGTTCCGGGGCGAAATAGGGAATGCCGCCGAACTTGAGCTTTTCCCCCTGGGTGAAGGTATCGGCCACCTGGATGGTGCCGTGATTGTAAAGCCCGATGATATCGCCTGGCCACGCTTCTTCCACGTTTTTGCGGCTGGCAGCCTGGAAAGTGATGGCATTGGCGACATTGATGGATTTCCCCAAACGGACGTGCTGCAGTTTCATGCCTTTTTGGTATTTCCCGGAGCAGATCCGCAGAAAGGCAATCCGGTCCCGGTGCTGGGGATCCATGTTGGCCTGGATCTTGAAAACGAAGCCGGTGAATTTACGTTCATCGGGAGAAACCACCCGCTCCAGAGCCTGACGTGGCTGTGGCAGTGGGGCGTATTGGGCAAAGGCGTCGAGCAGTTCCAGCACGCCAAAGTTATTGATGGCGGAACCGAAGAAAACCGGGGTTTGCTTGCCTTCACGGTATTTCTCCGTGACGAATTCGTGACTGGCGCCGCGCACCAGTTCTATCTCTTCCCGTAGCTCCTCCGCCTGATCGCCTATTTTTTCTTCCAGCAAAGGGTTATCCAAGCCTTGGATAATTTCCCCCTTGACGACCCGGTCTCGGTGGCGGGCGTCAAACAAATGCACGGCATCTTCATAGAGGTGATAGACCCCCTGGAAGCGCTTGCCCATGCCGATGGGCCAGGTGACCGGTGCGCATTCAATCCCCAGCACAGATTCGATTTCATCCAAAAGCTCGATGGGATCACGCCCTTCCCGGTCCAGCTTGTTGATGAATGTGATAATTGGAGTGTCACGCAGACGGCAAACCTCCATTAATTTGATGGTCCGCTCCTCCACCCCCTTGGCGCTGTCGATGACCATCAAGGCAGAGTCTACGGCGGTCAAGGTCCGGTATGTGTCCTCGGAAAAGTCGGCGTGTCCCGGGGTATCAAGCAAATTCATTAAACAACCTGCATGCTCGAACTGCATCACCGAGGTGGTCACCGAAATCCCCCGTTGCTTCTCCATTTCCATCCAGTCGGAAGTCGCATGACGCGAGGCTTTGCGCCCCTTGACCGCGCCCGCCAACTGAATGGCGCCGCCGAATAATAAGAGCTTTTCCGTCAACGTGGTCTTCCCGGCATCAGGGTGGGAAATGATGGCAAAGGTGCGGCGTTTTTGAATTTCTTGTAAACGTTCTGTCATGATTAAATTTATGGAAAATCAACAATTATAGCGTGGTTAAGCCTTTCTCTGACTTGTAGGTTTCATCTCAGTTCAGCGCTTTTCATGTCACCTCGAGATGGAAGGGACTTTTCCCGAACCATTACGATGAATCAAGCTCCGTATTAACCCGAATATTTCACCAGCCGACTTCGGGCTCTCATATAATTTATTGATTCGGGAAAAGAAGATGCTTCAATTTAACAGTGTTCACGAAGTACAATTTGTCCCCGGCCCGAATCCTATCCCGGCCCTGGCTGGTCCAGGCACGCCTGGACTTGGGCTTCCTTCAAGCCATAGCTATGGCTATGCCTTTCAGTCCAGCCCGGCGTCCAGTCGCACCTGTCCTGCGCCATCATCCAGGATGCTGGTGAAATATTCAGGTTAATGTCATCAATCAATTATTTGCTCCATGGTTTTTTTTTGATTCGGGGTCTATGGTAATCTTAATGAATTTTCAAACAGGAGCACTCCCATGTCTGCCACAGACAAAAGCACACAAAACGACGGGGTTTTTTTCACCCTGACGGATGAGCGCGACGGCCAACAGTACCGTTTGCCCCTGCTTTTCGGAACGTTGGGCGCCCCGGCCATTGATATCCGCAATTTTTACAACACCTCCGGCGTTCTTACCTACGATCCGGGATTTACCTCCACCGCGGCATGCAGCTCCGCCATCACCTACATTGATGGCGATGAAGGCATCCTGCTTTACCGGGGCTATCCCATCCAGGAACTGGCCGTTCAAAGCGATTACATGGAAGTCTGCTATTTGCTCCTTTATGGAGAGCTGCCTTCTGCTGAAGCAAAGGCGGAATTCGAGCGGGACATCAAGCTCCACACCATGCTCCACGATCAGCTGATGCTGTTCTTCCGGGGATTCACCCGCAACGCTCACCCCATGGCCATCATGGTGGGCGTGGTCGGCGCGCTATCGGCTTTTTACCACGACAGCACCGATATCAGAGACCCGCAGCAACGGATGCTGGCGGCCTATCGCATAATTGCCAAGATGCCCACCATCGGCGCCTATGCCTATCGTTACTCTCTCGGCCGCCCGTTTGTCTATCCCAAAAATGATTTCAGCTACGCGGAAAACCTGCTGTACATGACCTTTTCCGTCCCCACCGAGGAGTACATACCCAACCCGGTACTGGTGAAAGCGCTGGACCGGATTTTGATTCTTCACGCCGATCACGAGCAAAATGCCTCCACTTCCACGGTTCGCCTGGCGGGTTCTTCAGGAGCCAATCCATTTGCCTGTATCGCCGCAGGCATCGCTTCCCTGTGGGGTCCTGCCCATGGGGGCGCCAATGAAGCGGTGCTTAAAATGCTCACGGAAATCGGAGATAAGAGCCGGATTCCGGAATACATTAAGCGCGCCAAGGATAAAAACGATCCTTTCCGCTTGATGGGTTTTGGCCACAGGGTTTATAAAAATTACGACCCGCGCGCCCAAATCATGCGCGAGACCTGCCACGAAGTGTTGACAGAGCTGGGCATTAAAGACGACCCCCTGCTCGATCTGGCCATGGAATTGGAGCGGATCGCCCTTCAAGACGACTATTTTATCGAGCGAAAACTTTATCCCAACGTGGATTTTTATACCGGCATCATTATGCGGGCCATGGGTTTTCCCACCAACATGTTCACGGTATTGTTCGCCATTGGCCGCACTGTTGGCTGGGTCGCCCATTGGAAAGAGATGATTGCCGATCCCAAAATCAAAATCGGTCGCCCTCGTCAGCTCTATGTTGGTCATCCCAAGCGTGAATATATCCCGCTGGAAAAACGCAAACAGACCGAAACCCGTGGTTGGAGCCGGTTATGGGGCGGAGGCAATAAAAACGGTAAATAATCTGTCACCGGCTCCGGATCAAGGTTTACTTGCATGGTTCGCAGGCAACCGAGGAAGAACAGCTAGTAATAGCTCATTCATTAGGAAAATAAAAAACTTATGGAAATTCCGGAGTCTCCCCGCCTGATGATTAATATGCTTACACGCGGCTGTTTTTTATTTTTTCTGGTGTTTATGGCAAGCTGTGCGCCGCTGCAACCACAGCCAAGTCCGCTCCCATCCCCGACCATAGATTGGGAACGGCATGCCCGGGCGCTATCCCGGGCAGGGAAACATACCCAAGCCGCCATGAAATATCAGCAGGGTGCTGAAACCATCACCGGCGCCCAGCGGCAGCGTTATCTGCTTTATGCCGCCCAGGAATTACTCAAAGCAGGCGATACCCAAGCGGCCACCAGGCTGCTGGCAAAAATTCGCCCGGATCAACTGCCACCACAGGACCAAATTCCCCATGCTCTGCTGGCTGCACAATTGGCTTTGGATTCTGGGGAGCCGGGAGAAGCCTTGTCCATTCTGGAAAGGATTCATCCCAACCAATTACCAAAACCCCAGCGGATTCATTATCACAAAATCCGGGCCGCTTCATTTGCGATATTGGGTAACTTAAAAAACAGCCTTCAGGAGCGGTTGACCCTCTCCCAATTGCTGAGAACAGCCCAGGAAATCGAGGAGAATAATCAGGCGATTTTGGAAGCTTTGTTATTGCTTTCCCCCGATGAGCTCGAACAAATACAGACCATTCCCCATCGCGACATGCCAGGGTGGGTAGCACTGGCCCGGATAATAAGCCGATATTCGTCCCTGTCCCCGGAACTGGAGCGGGCCTTATACCGATGGCGGCTGGCTTACCCTGATCACCCGGCCAAATATCGGCGTTTTTTGGAACATTTTTTAGCGCAGCGCCAACGTTCTTTTCAACCACCCCAACAAATCGCGGTTTTGTTACCGCAGTCCGGCCCCTTTCAAAATGCCGCCGAAGCCATCAAAACCGGGATTGCCACGGCACAAAACCTGCCCAGTAATTCCTATTTCCCGGCTTTGAGTTACTACGATAGTGAATCTGCCGATCCCGTTTCTCTCTACCAACAGGCATCCCAGGAAGGTGCTGAATTGATCCTAGGCCCTTTGCAAAAAAGCAACGTCGAACAGCTGGGACAAATCACAAAACTCAATCCGCCGGTTCTCTCCCTCAACCGGATCGAAAATTTATACCGCAGCGGCCTCTATCAATTTTCTTTAAGCCCGGAAGAGGAAGCCCGCCAAGTCGCCAACAGTGCCTGGCTACACAATCATCAGCGGGCATTGATTTTGGTGCCTGATACCGCCTTTGGCCAAAGAATTGGCGAATATTTCGCCAGTTATTGGCAGACCCTGGGCGGCACTGTCCTGGAAATCCAATACTTCGATAATACGGTTTCCGATTTTTCCAAGCCCATTGAGCGCTTGCTCAATATTGATGAAAGCCGCCAGCGCTTTCGCAGCTTAAAAAGGGTGATTGGGAACGCTGTGATGGAAACCCGGATCCGGCGGGATGCGGACTTTCTCTTTCTTGTCGCCAACCCCAAACAAGGGCGGCTGATCCGGCCCCAACTGTTGTTCTACCGTGCCGAATACCTGCCTGTGTACGCTACCTCGTCAATCTACGGCGGTCACCGCAACCCACGCTGGGATAAGGATCTGGAGGGGGTACGTTTTTGTGACATTCCCTGGCTGCTCGGTGGCGAATATCAAAATGCTCCCTCACTGCAAGCCTTTGAGGCCGAGCAGGGAAGGTTTCCCGGGCCCTATCTACGGTTGGTTGCCCTGGGCATTGATGCCTATCACCTGCCCTTCACCCTGCTGGTCAACGGACAACGCTATCCAGGCACTACCGGTGCCTTGACCCTCCGGGACGATGGGCATATCGCCCGCCAGTTGACCTGCGCCGAATTCAAAAATGGGGTACCCGTGATCTATGGCATGGCACCCGATATTGTGATTGATGTGCCCGAAGAAGAATAACGCCGTAACAGGCAAAACTGCCGAGGAAGAAGCGCTCGCCTTTCTTCAGCAGCAGGGATTGGTATTGCTGACCAAAAATTTCCGCTGCAAACATGGGGAAATCGATCTGATATTCAACGACGGTCCCACGCTCGTCTTTGTGGAAGTGCGTTACCGTAAAAACCCCCGGTTTGGTGGCGCCCTGGCCAGCGTGGATTACCGTAAACAACAACGTTTGATCCGTTGCGCGGAATATTACCTGATGCAATCTCATTCCAACCAACCGGCCCGGTTCGATGTCGTCGCCATCGATGCCAATTCCGGCATTCAATGGATCAAAGACGCTTTTCAGGTCACTCTATGAACAACACCGACCGCATCCAACAATGCTTCCAGGAAAATATCGCCCTGCAACAAAAGACCCTGGATTTGCTGGCGCCAGCCATCGATTCCGCCGCCCAAATGCTGACCCAGGCTTTATGTCGCGGCGCCAAAATCCTCTGCTGCGGCAATGGTGGCTCCGCCTCCCAGGCCCAACACTTTACTTCCGAATTATTAAATCGCTTTGAACGGGAACGGCCCGGACTACCCGCCATCCCCCTCACCTGCGATAGCGCCACCCTGACCTCCATTGCCAACGACACTCACTTTCAAGAAGTTTTCGCCCGCCAAATTCAGGCTTTGGGAAATCAGGGGGATATATTAGTTTTATTCACCACCAGCGGCATTTCTCCCAACATTCTGCAGGCAGCAAGGATTGCCCAAGAGCGGGGACTGGCTGTAATTGCTGTCTCCGGAAAAGACGGCGGCGAACTAACACAAATCCTGGGCGAAAAGGACCTGGAACTGCGGGTGCCCTCCCAAGAAACCCCAAGAATTCAGGAAATCCATCTCCTCATTGCCCACTGCTTGTGTGATTTGGTGGACAGGAATTTATTTGGGAACTAAAGCTTTGTCTTCTTAGGTGAGACTATTGATTAACCCGCATCACCATGACTAACGCCACAAATCACCCAATGGCAGAGGAACGACGTCAAACGGCTCAACAACCACTTCAGTATCGCCCTCAAACTGCCCCAGTGATTGCCACGCCTGTTGCTCCAGCACGTAGGCTTCCAGGCTCCGGGCTTCGGGATCAATCAGCCAGAGAAAAGGAACCCCAAAGCGGGCATAGCAAGGCATCTTGATTTCCCGGTCAATACTGCGGGTTGCAGGTGACAGAATCTCGCACATCCAGTCCGGTACAACTTCGAAACGGTGATCTTCAGGCAACTCCGGCATCCTTTGCCGTCTCCAGCCAGCCAGATCGGGCACTACTACCTCGGTATCCCGGACGAAGTGCACCTCCGGCTCCACCAAAATCCACCAACCTCCAGGGCCGCCGTCCCCGTCGTCATAATGCCGCCCAAGCCGGCGATCGAGGATGGACTCCGCCCGGATATGCGCTCCCTTGGGACGCGGCTGGGTGTGAAGGGTGCCGTTGATAATCTCCCCGGTCAGCCCGGGCGGCAATTCACACAACCGCTGGTATAAGGATTTGTGAATTGAAAGAACTTCGGCAGTGTTACTGGACATAGCGGCAAGGTTGATTTGGGTGACATTTTCAGTTTAACAAAATTGTAGCCCCTCGGCAGGCGTAATGAGCTACCTTGATAAGACGACGAATTAAGCTTTCAAAGGATCAAAAGGCAACAACTCAACCGTGCGATCTCACCGTCCACAATAAAGCACAGCGGACGATTAGCAGCCCAACGCTAATGGGGTAAATCAGATAATGGCGGGTCATGGCCAGGCTGAGGAGCACCAAGCCACCCAAAAGCCAGCCCCGGCACCACCACCCTTCCACGAACCATTCCAGAAACCGCAGCTCTTCCAGGCTCCAGCGCTCGCTGTGGTGGATGACAAAATAGCGGGTCAATGCTTCCAGAATGACGAAATACACAGGATAGGCTTTAAAAAGCGGGGCCTCGGAGCCGAAAACGTATTGCCAGTACATGGCCCAAACCAGTAATGTCCCCCATAAAAAGATATCGTAGGCAACCGGGGGACGAACGACCTTTTTCCAGCCTAGAACCACAGCCACCAGGATGGCTGCCGCACCCATACCGCCGACCCAGGGAGAAGCTAGCCAAGGCACCACTTGTGGCAGCCACCAAAACACCGCCACCAATAAAGCCGAGGTGAGGGTGAAGAGGGGAAAGATAAAAAAATTGCCTACCGCATTTTCTTTCATTGAGACATTTTAACCTGAATAAGGTGCCAGCATCACGGAGGATGGCACCTTATTCAGGACTGCGTCATTAAAACACGTAAAGGATTGATTGCCGGGGCTTGAATAGATGACGTAGCTCTGGCTCCGTACTCAGGTTATCCCATGAGTTCAATGCGCATGGATAAATCCACTGCTCTCAGATGCTTGGTCATGGCGCCGACTGAAATCCTGTCAACCCCGGTTTCGGCCACCTCGCGGATATTCTCCAAGCCGATATCGCCCGAAGCCTCCAATAAGGCTCTGCCCGCATTTCTTCGCACTGCCTGAACCAGTTCAGGCAGGGAAAAGTTATCCAGCAGAATAATATCCGCGCCCGCGGCCAACGCCTGGTCCATTTCTTCCAGGTTCTCCACTTCCACTTCAATGGGCAACCCCGTGTTCAACGCCCGCGCCCGGGCAATCGCCTCATCAATGGAGCCGGCGGCGAGGATATGGTTTTCCTTGATCAAAATGCCGTCGTACAACCCGAAACGATGGTTTTGGCATCCTCCCACTCTGACCGCATATTTCTGTAACTGCCGCAGTCCCGGAATGGTTTTGCGGGTATCGAGCACCACTGCCTGGGTTCCCGCCACTTCGTCGGCAAACAGCCTTGCCAGGGTGGCCGTACCCGACAAGGTTTGGAGCAAATTCAGGGCGGTGCGTTCGCCGCTGAGCAGCGCCCGGGCCGGGCCCGTCACCCGGCACAAGAGCGCACCTTCCGGCACTTTTTGCCCTTCATCCGCTTCCCATGCCACCTGACACCTGGAATCCAGCAGTTGAAATATGGCGGCAAACCAGTCCTGGCCACATACCACCATTGTTTCCCGGGTAATCACCATGGCGGTGGCGGAATACGTGGCAGGGATAATTTGGGCGGTGACATCGCCCTCCCCCAGATCTTCTTCCAGGAAACGGCGGACTTGAAAAGGATCAACTTTCATGACAGCGGCTCCATGTAATCCACATTGAGTTGTAATTGGCGCAGGCCCCGGAATTCATTGATTTCCAACTGATAAGCCAGGCGGATTTGGGAACAGGACAGCCATTCGGCCGGGTTGTCCGGGAAAAAGGCAATGGCATCGAGAGGCTTGTCGATACCAGCGCCTTTCACTTGCAGTTTCAAATGCTTTTCTCCGACAATGCGCGCCGAAGCCACCTGGAAGTCACCGTGGAACAATGGTTCAGGAAAGCCTTGCCCCCAGGGCCCACCCAAACGCAGCGACCGGGCAAGTTCGAGGGAAAAGTCCCCCGCCTCAAGCGCGCCATCGGTATGAATTTGATCCTCCATTACCAATTGGGCCAAATGCCGGGATGCATGTTCATCAAATGCCTGAACAAAACGGTCGAAATGGGTTCGCTCCAGGGTAAGGCCCGCAGCCATGGCGTGTCCGCCGTAACGGAGAATCAGTCCGGGAAAATAGGCATCCACTTCGCTGAGTAGATCCCGGATATGCAGCCCCGGAATGGACCGGGCCGAACCCTTGAGCAAGCCATCTTCCCCCGGTGCAAAAGCAATCACCGGACGGGACAATCGCTCACGTATCCTGGAAGCCAGGATGCCGATGACACCTTCGTGCCAGCTCTCATCGAAAAGGCAGACGCCATTGGATTGATCAGTCCGCCAATCTTCCGCCGCCAGCAGCAATAAAGCATCGTCTTTCATTCGCGCCTCAATTTCCCGCCGCTCCCGGTTAAGGGTATCCAGCCGGACAGCCAATTGCATGGCCTGGGCACTATCATCCGCCAACAAACAGCGGATACCCAAGGACATATCTTCAAGACGCCCGGCGGCATTGAGGCGGGGACCAACGGCGAATCCCAGGTCGGCGGCGGACAAATGCCCGCTCTGGCGCCCGGCAACCTCGATCAATGCCCGGATTCCGGGCCGCGCCCTGCCCGCCCGCATCCGCTGCAATCCCTGATGCACCAAAATCCGGTTGACGCTATCCAGGGGCACAACATCGGCCACCGTGCCCAACGCCACCAGATCCAGTAATTCCGCCAGGTTAGGCTCGGGGAGTCCCAAACGCTCAAACTCGCCCTGCTCGCGCATTTTTGACCGCAGCGCGGTCAACACATAAAACATCACCCCCACGCCAGACAAGGCTTTTCCCGGAAACCCGTCGCCCGAAACATTGGGATTGACAATGGCATCAGCGCCAGGCAATTGTTCCCCCGGCAAGTGATGGTCCGTAATCAGGACTTCCAGCCCCTCTGCCTTGGCTTCGACCACACCGGCAATGCTGGCAATGCCGTTGTCCACCGTAAGTAATAGTTGGGGGTTTTTTGCCATGGCCGCCCGCACCAGCGAGGGTGTCAGTCCGTAACCGTCCCGGAAACGGTCGGGAACAATGAAATCCACCCTGCGCGCGCCCAGGGCCCGCAAGCCAAGCATCGCCACTGCGCAGGCCGTCGCCCCGTCGGCATCGTAATCTGCTACCACCAGAATCGATTTTTGTTGGCGAATGGCAGCCAGCAAACGGTCCACCATCACTTCCATGCCTTGTAGCAACCAGGGCGAAGGAAGGCGCTTGAGGGAAAGATCCAGATCTTCATGGCCGCGAATACCCCGGGCGAGATACACCCGTTTCAAAACCGGATGTAGCTCCGAAGGCAATTGATGATCCCCGTCTGGCACGGGGCGGGGCACGATTTTGCGGGAACCGTTTTTCAATCCAGGGTTTCCAGCCGGATCCGGTGCATGGGCGCCTTGACCGCGGGATGCGCCTCGATTTGCGTGGCCGCGGCATCCAGGGATTTTTCCTTGACTTTGTGGGTCAGGAAAATCAACGGCACTTCCGCTTGTCCCGGTTGGGGTTCCTTTTGGATCACCGCTTCAATACTGATGCCCTGATCGGCCAGAAAACGGGCGATATCCGCCAACACCCCAGGCCGGTCGGCCACGCTCAGGCGCAGATAATAAGCGGCTTCGATTTCCGCCATGGGCAGCACCGCCATATCCGACAAGGCGTCGGGCTGAAATGCCAGATGGGGCACCCGGTGTTCGGGATCGGCGGTCATTACCCGCACCACATCGACCAAATCAGCCACCACCGCCGAGGCGGTGGGCTCGGCCCCGGCGCCGGGACCGTAATAAAGCGTTGGCCCCACGGCATCGCCTTTGACCACCACCGCGTTCATCACCCCATCCACATTGGCCAATAAGCGGCGCTGAGGAATCAAACAGGGATGCACCCGCAATTCCACGCCGTTGTCGCTACGGCGAGCTATGCCTAGATGTTTGATCCGGTAACCCAATTCCTCGGCATAACGGACATCCTCGCCGGTCACTTGGCTGATGCCTTCGGTGTAAACCTTGTCGAATTGCAGCGGAATACCGAAAGCGATGGCGGCGAGAATGGTCAATTTATGGGCGGCGTCGATCCCTTCGATGTCAAAGGTGGGATCGGCCTCGGCATAGCCCAGTGCCTGGGCTTCCTTGAGCACGTCGGCGAAATCCCGCCCCTTGTCGCGCATTTCGGTGAGAATGAAATTGCCGGTGCCGTTGATGATGCCGGCAATCCATTCGATACGGTTGCCCGCCAGTCCTTCCCGGAGTACCTTGATGATGGGAATGCCTCCGGCCACCGCTGCCTCGAAATTGACCATCACCCCTTTTTCCGACGCCTTGGCGAAAATTTCGTTACCGTGCAAGGCAATCAGGGCCTTGTTGGCGGTAACCACGTGCTTGCCCAACTCAATAGCGCGCAGCACCAGTTCCTTGGCGGGAGATTCGCCGCCAATCAGTTCCACCACGATGTCAATCTGCGGGTCTTCCACCAATTGAAACGGATCGCTGACCAAATCAATATTGTCGGTGGGGCACAAACGGGGCTTGTCAGGACTGCGAGTAAACGCCTTGGCAATGACAATCTCGCGCCCGGCCCGGCGGCTGATCTCCCGGCCATTGCGATTCAACACATTGACCGTCCCGCCACCGACGGTCCCCAACCCCAATAAACCTATTTTTACCGGCTGCAATTTGAATCCCCTTACGTATATGTTTTCACCGCTACAGCACCCCATCCCGCCGCATCATCATCCGGATACCCCGAATGGCCTGGCGGGTGCGGTGCTCGTTTTCAATCAGTCCGAAGCGGACAAACCCTTCCCCATACTGCCCGAATCCCACCCCAGGGGAAACCGCCACCTTGGCTTCCAGCAACATCTTCTTGGAAAACTCCAGAGAACCCATGGCCCGGTAGGCTTCCGGAATCGGTGCCCAAACGAACATGGTCGCCTTGGGTTTTTCCACGTTCCAGCCCAGTTGATTCAAGCCTTCGCACACAACATCCCGGCGGCTGCGGTACAGCTCCCGGATTTGCGCCACGCAATCCTGCGGCCCTTCCAGGGCGGTAATGGCGGCAATCTGAATCGGCGTGAACATACCGTAATCCAAATAAGATTTGAGCCTGCCCAGCGCATCCACCAGTTCCCGGTTGCCGCACATGAATCCCACCCGCCAGCCGGGCATGTTGTAGCTCTTGGACAACGAGAAAAATTCCACCGCCACATCCATCGCCCCCGGCACTTCCAGAATGGAAGGCGCGCGGTAGCCGTCGAACACAATATCGGCATAGGCCAGATCGTGCACCAGCCAGATTTTGTGCTCCCGGGCAATGGCCACCACCCGCTCGAAAAAGTCAAGATCGACGCATTGGGTCGTGGGGTTGGCGGGAAAATTGAGAATCAACATTTTCGGCCGCGGCCATAAATCCTGAATGGCCTGCTCCATTTCTTCAAAAAAATCCCGCTCCGTGGTCAAGGGCACGTGCCGGATATCGGCGCCGGCAATCACGCAACCGTAAGGATGGATGGGGTAGGCCGGATTGGGCACCAACACCACATCGCCTGGGCCCAGTGTCGCCAGGGCCAAATGAGCCAAGCCCTCCTTGGAACCGATGGTGACAATGGCCTGGGATTCAGGATCGAGTTGAACGTTATAACGCTTGGCATACCAGTCGCAAATCGCCTTGCGCAGGCGCGGGATGCCCTTGGACATTGAATAACGGTGGGTATTGTCCCGCTGCGCCGCTTCCACCAATTTGTCGATAATATGGCGTGGGGGCGGCTGGTCGGGATTGCCCATCCCAAAGTCGATGATGTCCTCTCCCGCCGCCCGCTGCTTGGCCTTGAGCTGGTTGACGATGCTAAATACATAGGGGGGGAGACGCTTGATGCGCTGAAATTCTTCCATGCCTTGTTTCCGAAACGGATAAAATCAGTGTAAGTTACTTGTCCTGTTTCACCCTGTCAAACCCAAAAACAGAAGAAAAACACCATGAAACCAGTAACCAAAATCTTTGTTTGGCAATGCTTATACCTAGTATTATTGCTGACAGGTTCCAGCCACCCAATTCATGCGGAAACCTCTACGCAACCGCCTTTTTTATCTTCCGATACGGTTTTACATCATCCACCCGCGGCAGGCATGGGCTTCCGCACCCGTTTTCTGAACCACGATATCACCATTCCTGCGATGGACCGCCGCGCCATCAACGCTTGGGTAGCCGGCTCCACCATCAATTTCCCCAAACCGTCCGGGCGGCGGCTTGAACCTTTGGCCGCCCTTTATTTCTGGCGCCGGCCCAATCAAGATCGACTTTTTTATGCCGATATCGCTGGTCTGTACAACCACCTGTTTTTCGCCCAGGCTTTTGAAAAGGGCAAGCCTTTGGAATGGGTCACGACATTTGAAAATTATACAATTCCCTTCCTCAAACAAACCGAATTGATTGAAGGAAAGCAAGACAAAGCATCGGAAGTCGAATGGGGCTATGTGCGCCCCGGCTTCGGACTTGGTTTCCGCCAACCTGTCCCACCTTTCCGGGAAGACAACATGGCGGCGGTGGATTTTATCGTCGAACCGGGATTTCTCTATTTCGGCCGTCACAATCACCGGAAGGGCTTTGTCAAGCCCCGGGATACTTTCGAGCTACGCACCCGGCTGCAAGTGAAATGGGATGCCTTGACCCGCAATTTCATGAATTTAGTCGATACCGGTTTTGCCTTTGGCGCCGACGGCATCTGGGGACATCGCGCCCGTTGGCGGGACTGGGGGATCAACCGCCAGGAACGCGGCCACAACAGCTATGCTTTGGTCACCGCCTATGGGGTTGGTTCCATGCGCTTGCCCTTTGCCGACAGCGGCCGGCACCGTTTGATTGGATCGGTATTTGGCGGAATCGGCCATCACCTGGACCGCTTTAACCGTAATGTCACCCAGCGGCTGGGGGGCGGCGTCAACCCGGTTGGAGAAGAATTCCATACGTTGGGCAATCCAGTGCTTCCCGGCGCCGCCTATCTGGAGTTCTTTCCCCGCCATTACCTGATTGCTTACGGGGAATACCGGTTTGCCGCCACATTTTTCTCCTTTCTCCATTTTTATGGTGGCGGCGCTTACCTGGATCCCAGGAAAATAAATAATGGCAAAATCTTGCGCGAGGATACCATTATGCCCTTCGCTGGCGCCCGCATCACTACCGGCTTGCCAGGCAAATTGCGGCTGGTGATTGACTATGCCCATAACTTTGGCCTTAAACGACGAGGGAAAGGTTACGGCAATCAAGTCACCATTTGGGTTTCACGATTATTTTAAGGCTGGAAATTGCCCGATAAGCGGTAGAATTCAAGTTATACAAAGTTCATGGGCGGGAGAGCGGTTAATGTCTGTTAAACCAGAATTTGTTGATCTCGACGCCATGGAAGCGCGCAACCGGCGCCTGCATTTACTGGGAAATACGCTGAAATCCCATTTTGTAGGCATCGATAGCGTCATCGACGAGTTGCTTGAAGCTATTCGAATCTGGTACTTGATGCCCCAAGTATTGACCCGTCCCCTGATTATCAATCTTTGGGGAATGACGGGCGTGGGCAAAACCGATTTGATCCGCCAATTGGCGTCGGGGCTGGATTTCCAGGAACGTTTTGTCGAAGTGGAATTAACCAATGCCGACCGCACTTCCTGGATAACCTCCGTCAGGGCAGTCCTGAACGAGAACAATCTGAACGACAGCGAGCCCAAAATCATCCTGTTTGATGAAATCCAGCGCTTCAATACCATCGACGAAGAAGGCAAACCGCTCACTAATACCAAATTTTCCGACTTCTGGGAACTGCTGTCCGATGGTCGCCTGTCCCGCCGCGACAGGGCGGAGATTGATTATCTTCTGGCTGAAATCATCCACAATGAACGCAGGCAACGCCGGCAAAAAGATGAAGACCCGGAGGAAGACGATGATGAATTCGGCCTCTGGAATGCGCAAAAAATCAAACAGGCACTGGGGCTGGAGATACCCCTTCAAGACGTGGCGGACCTGTCCCGCCCGCAGTTGATTACTTTGCTCCAACAGGCACGGACTTCAAAACAACTCTACGAACCCATCAATCACGCCAAAACCCTGATTTTCATCTGCGGCAACCTGGACGATGTGTTTTCCATGGCCAACATGACTGCCGAGGCAGACATAGACGCTGATATTTACCACGCCTTTACCAAAAAAATCACCTTGGTGGATATCAAGCGTTCGCTATCCAGGCGCTTCAAGCCGGAACAAGTGGCCCGCTTTGGTAACATCCACATTATTTACCGAAGCCTGCGGCGTGCTGATTTTGAAGCATTGATCCAGCAGGAAATTCACCGTATTCGGAAACGCACGGGAGACTTATTCGGCATCGATTTACGGATAGACTCAACCGTCGCCGATCTAATCTATCGAAATGGCGTGTTTCCGGTCCAGGGAGTAAGGCCGGTGTTTTCCACGGTTGCCGATGTCCTGGAAACCCATCTTGCCCAATTACTCTTTCACGCCCTTACCCATGACAGCACCCAGCTTGATCTGGAATACAACCAGGAAAAACAATGCTTGCGCGCCATTTTTGACGGCAAGAACACGACTGAAATCCCCTATACGGGCCGGCTAGACCATATCCGTCAAAGCACCAGCCCGGATTTGCTGGCCAACACCAGCGTTCACGAAGCAGGCCACGCAGTGGCTTATGGCGTGCTTTTCAAAATGGCGCCACTGCAATTGACCGCCCGGGTCGCTTCCAGCGAAACAGCTGGTTTTACTTTTCCCCATCAAATTTACGACACCGCCAATCATCTGCTGTACCGCATTCAAGTCCTGCTGGCCGGGGGGGCGGCAGAGGAATTGATTTTCGGCCACGGCAACGCCAGCGGAGGCCGGCTCAGCGATCATGAACAGGCTACCAAGCTAGCCATGGATTATGTGCGCCGGTACGGCTTTGACGAAGAGTTTCATGCCAATTACGCGCTAACCCACGAATATGCCATGGATATGACAGTCACCGATACCGATATCGAAAAAATGCTCACCCGACTGAAAAGCGAAGCACAAAAAATCCTCTCGGAAAATGAAGACTTGCTCTTGGATCTTTCCCGGACTTTGGTCACAAAAGGAGTGCTGCATGCCGAAGAGGTTGCCGCCATTGCCGCCGAGCATGGTTTGAAACTGGAAGTAAAGCCAGAGGGCTATATCTATACCCCCGGCTATGCCTCCCGACTGCAAGAAAAAAAATGAACATCGGCTTCGTTTCCACCCGGCTGGCGGGCACTGACGGCGTTTCTCTGGAGTCGGCCAAATGGGCCCAGGTGCTCCACGAAAACGGCCACCAATGTTTTTATTTCGCCGGCGAATTGGATCGCCCATCGGAATACAGCCATTTGGTGCCAGAAGCCCACTTCAAACATCCACTGATTCAGCAAATCAACGCGGATCTATTCGACGACATCTACCGCAGCCCCAGCACTTCCGAGACTGTCAGCGCCCTCCGCCGCCGTCTAAAACAACGTCTCAGATATTTCATCGAGCAATTTCAACTGGACCTGCTCATCATTGAAAATGCCCTGTCAATCCCTATGAACGTGCCCCTGGGCCTGGCATTGACTGAATTCATCACGGAAACCCGGATTCCCGCCATCGCCCACCACCACGATTTTGCCTGGGAACGCCCACGGTTCGCTCTCCACGCCGCCGAGGATTATCTGAAAGCCGCTTTCCCGCCAGCCATGTCCTTTATCCATCATGTAGTCATCAATTCCTATGCGGCGGAACAAGTAGCGCTGCGTACAGGCATGCGTTCGACGTTGATTCCTAACGTCATGCCTTTCGAGAATCCCCCGCCGCCACCGGATGAGATCACCCATTTTTTAAGGGCCGAACTGGGCATCGATGAAAATGAAGTCTTGCTTTTACAGCCTACCCGGATTGTTCCCCGCAAGCGAATCGAACGCGCCATCGAACTGGCCCGTAAACTGGATCAACCCTGTTGTTTGCTCATTACCCACTCCAGCGGCGACGAAGGGGACGCTTATTTTCACTACCTGATGGAATATGCCGAGTTGCTCAAAGTCAGAGTGTTGTTTGCATCGGACCGGTTCAATCACCAGCGCCGGGTCACGGCCGACGGCAAGCAGATTTTTTCCTTGGCCGACGCCTATTTCCAAGCGGACTTAGTGACCTATCCCTCGACCTTGGAAGGCTTCGGTAACGCTTTTCTGGAGGCAATCTATTACCGGCGGCCCTTGCTCATGAGCCGTTATGAAATCTTCAAAACCGATATTCAACCGAAAGGGTTTAAAGTCATCGCTTTTGATGATTTCATCGCCGACGATACTGTCCGGGCTGTTAAAAATTTACTGGCCCATCCCGAGCAAAGCCGAAAAATGGCGGACCATAATTATCAACTGGGTCTGAAGTATTATTCCTATTCGGTCTTGTGTAAGCGGCTTTGCGCCCTCATAGAACAAAGTTGTGAACATTTATCAAGATGAGGAATGGTCATGACTTTGATCTATGATTGGCTGGCCAAAATCAACTATACCCACCCACTTCACCCGGTGTTTGTCCACTTTCCCATCGGGTTGACGGCAGGCGCTTTTTTTCTGTTGCTGGGATTCTATCTGCTCAAACGATCGTCACTACCATTATCCGCTCGCCATGTTGCCGTTCTTGCCATGCTATTTCTTCCCTTTGCCGTTATCACTGGCATTGCGGATTGGCAAAGGTTTTACGCAGGCGTTTGGCTGCCGGAAATCAAGATTAAAGTCATTCTCGCTGCCACCCTTTTTATTCTTCTCACCCTGGTTATCTGGTTGGGGCTGCGGAAACGCAGTGCTAACGGACTCCTCACCGGCCTGTTGGCCCTGGCTGTCGCTAATATCGGGGCATTGGGCTATTTCGGCGGGGAATTGGTGTATGGCAGCCGGGTACCCAAGGCACCCGTCGCCTTGCAGGCAGGGCAAAGAACCTTTGAGAGCAATTGCGCTGGCTGCCACCCACGGGGCGGTAATATCATCGTGCCGCAGTTACCTCTGCGCAGCGCGCCTCAACTGAAAGAATTTGGCACCTTTTTGGCCTTTTTGCGCAACCCAAAAATGCCAGACCGAACTACCGGCATGATGCCGGTGTTTCCCGCTTCAAAACTCTCGGATCAGGAAGTCAGGCAGCTTTATCTATATTTGCGTTTTGCCTTTGTGGAATCGCGTCGCGGGGAGATGATGCCGCAACCGGAAATGCCTCCGCAATGATCTTGCAGTTGCCCAAAGCGGTTATTGTTCTCAGCCTGGTATCGTTTCTCAACGATGCCGCCAGTGAAATGATTACGCCCCTGTTGCCGTTGTTTCTCACGGTCGTGCTCGGCGCGGGAACCACGGTTGTCGGTTTGGTGGAAGGCGTCGCCGAAGCCACCGCCAGTCTGTTGAAACTGGTCTCCGGGCGTCTGGCGGACCGGGGATGGCGGTATAAACCATTGGTTTTGGGAGGCTATTCCCTGTCTAACATCGCCCGTCCCCTGATTGGTCTTGCCACCAGTTGGCCTTGGGTGTTAGGCCTTAGGTTTGCCGACCGTATTGGCAAAGGCATCCGCACCGCCCCCCGGGACGCCATCATTGCTCACGCCACCCCGCCCCATTTATTGGGACGAGCCTTTGGCTTGCACCGGGCTCTGGATAACGCCGGGGCAATTATCGGCCCGCTCCTAGCATTTTGGCTGTTGCAACAAAATGTTCCAATGCAGCATATCTTTCTCTGGTCAATTCTGCCGGGACTGGGGGTGCTGCTTTTATTGGCGCTGGGACTGGAGCAAACACCGCCTGTCCCCGCCCAGCCTCTTCCGCCACTGCGCTGGCGTGGGCTGTCACCCTCTTTGCAAGGATTAATTCTAGCCAGCGGGGGGCTTGCCCTGGCTTCGGCCCCGGAAGTATTTCTGATTTTATGGGCCACGGAGAGAGGCATGGCAATCGCCTGGGCGCCACTCCTGTGGGCTGCAGCCAGCGCCGTAAAAACCTTAATTGCGCTCATGGGGGGCGAGCTGTCTGACAAACTGGGACGGCTCCCGGTTTTGCTGATTGGCTGGGGAGGACGTATTGCAGTATTGATTGCCCTGGCGCTGGCGGAAGACGGTTTACTGCTGACCTGGGGATTATTTTTGGGCTATTCCGCCGCCCTTGCGTTTACCGAAGGACCAGAGCGGGCATTGGTGGGCGACACGGCCGATAAGCGACTGAAAGCCACCGTCTTTGGCCTGTATCACATGATTGTGGGACTGGCGGCATTGCCAGGAGCGGTATTATTTGGCTTCCTCTGGGAAACCTGGAGTTCAACCACGGCATTTTTGACCGCGGCGGTCATTACCACCCTTTCCGCGCTGACCTTGATTATCATGGTTTCACGTAACCGATAAAGAGGAGGATTGTTCAATGCAATATTCAACCCTGGGGCCCGGTGGTCCAAAAGTCAGCCGAATTTGCCTGGGCACCATGACCTTCGGCGAACAAAACAGTGAAGCCGAAGCCCATGCGCAAATGGATCTGGCCTTCGAACGCGGGGTCAATTTCTTCGATACCGCCGAGATGTATCCGATTCCGCCCCGGGCGGAAACCCAAGGCCGCACTGAAGTCTATATCGGTAACTGGCTCGCCAAAACCGGCCGCCGTGACCAAATCATCCTCGCCACCAAAGTTTCCGGACCTGGCGCCGATTGGCTGCCCTGGATCCGCGGTGGCCCGCGTCTTGACGGTAAGCATATCCGCCAGGCGCTCCACGACAGCCTGAAACGATTACAAACCGATTATGTGGATTTGTACCAAATTCATTGGCCGGAGCGGCAAACCAACTTTTTCGGCAAACTGGGCTATGAACATCACCCAGAAGCCGACGGCATCCCCATTGAGGTCACCCTGGAAGCGCTGGTTAAACTCATGGAAGCAGGGAAAATCCGCGCTATCGGCGTATCCAACGAAACGCCTTGGGGCGTCATGCAATATCTCCATCTGGCCGAAAAGCACGGCTGGCCGCGCATTGTCAGCATCCAAAATCCCTACAATTTGCTCAATCGCAGTTTCGAAATCGGCCTGGCGGAAATCGCCCACCGGGAAAGTGTCGGCCTTCTGGCCTACTCGCCCTTGGCATTCGGTGTTTTGAGCGGAAAGTATCTAAACGGCGCCAGGCCAACGGGAGCCCGCTTAACCCTTTTTCCCGGTTACGGCAGATACAGCAAGCCCCAGGTGGAAACCCAGGTAAAACAGTATGTGGCTTTGGCCCGCCAACATGGATTGAGCCCGGCCCAAATGGCTTTGGCCTATGTCAATAGCCGCCTATTTCTGACTGCTAACATTATCGGCGCGACAACCCTGGAACAATTGGAAGAAGATATCGACAGCATCCATCTGGGACTGTCGGCGGATGTCATGGCGGAAATTGAAAGGATTCACGAGCAATGCCCGAATGTGGCGCCATGAAAAGTCGGGTAAGAATCCGCCTCTTAATATTACCCACTGGAGGGATGCTAATCAGCTAAGAAATTGGTCGGGGTGACTGGATTTGAACCAGCGACTTCCGCCTCCCGAAGACGGCGCTCTACCAAGCTGAGCTACACCCCGAAATCAATAAGAACGTTGTACCGAAAATTCCGCCATGGCCACTAATGCTTCCTTGAAAGCGGAAGGCATCAAGGGCGAAATGGAGTGAATGGCCTTGTCGGCCTCTTCCTTGGCGCGGGCTTCAGTGTACGCGATCGCATCGGTGGATTCAACGATTTCATAAACCTTGGCGAAGGCCTCGCGGTCACCTTGTTCGATGCTTTGGCGGATCACTTCTGCCTGCTTGTCTGTCCCTTTTTCCATTGCCCGGATTAAAGGCAATGTCGGTTTACCTTCCGCCAAATCATCCCCAAGATTTTTTCCCAGGGCTTCGGGATCGGCCTTATAGTCCAAAGCATCGTCAATCAGCTGAAACGCCGTGCCCAAGTGCAGCCCGTAATCCGCCAAGCCTTTTTCAACTTTCGGCGGCGCCTTGGCAACTACCGCCGCCAGTTGCGCCGCAGCGCTGAACAAGATGGCGGTCTTGCGCCAAATCACTTCCAGGTACCTGGCTTCCGAAGTGGCGGCATTATTAACGTTAAGCAGTTGCAATACCTCTCCCTCGGCAATCGCGGTGGTAGTCTTGGACATGATTTCCATGATCCGCATGCTTTGCAGCCGCACCATCATCTCGAAGGATGTGGAATAAAGATAATCCCCCACCAACACGCTGGCCGCATTCCCCCACACCGCGTTGGCGGTATCTTTGCCCCGGCGAAGATCGGATTCATCCACCACATCATCATGCAGCAGTGTGGCGGTATGAATGAATTCTATGACAGCCGCCAAGGTAATGTGATGATCCCCCTGATATTCTAGGGCATTGGCCGCCAGCAGCAAAATCAATGGCCGAAACCGTTTGCCGCCACTGTTGATAATGTAATTGCCAATTTGATTAATCAGCACCACATCAGAGCTCAATTCGTCAATAATCAAGCGGTCCACAGCTTTGACTTGATCCGCTACCAAAGCGCGAATTTGCTCAAACCCCTGAAAAGGATCCAGTGCGGTATTAGTGAGTGAAGTGGCTGTCATACAGTGTTATATTAATTCTTTTAGAGAAAAGTAATGTCCGCTATTTTAATGGCAAATGGCGGCGGTAATGTGACTTTTTCAAGGTTGTTTGGTCAATCGATAAAAAGCCCCCGCCACCAAAATTTCCGATTCGATATTACATCATATTTTCGCGCCTGATCGGAGAGCGCAAAGCATCAGCGTAGTAGCCAATACAATATACAATACTCCATAAAGTTGACCAAACCCTATCTGCAATGTATTATTAATTGTTTATGCTAAACGGTATTGAACGGAGCACACAGCGATGTACGCGGTGATTCAAACAGGCGGAAAACAGTATCGCGTCAAAGAAGGCGATAAAATCAAAGTAGAAAAACTCAATGCTGGCGAAGGCGAGCCCATTGAATTCGACCAGGTTTTAATGGTCAGTTCCGATAATGGGGTCAAGGCAGGCAACCCTTTGGTGGAAGGCGGTAAAGTCGCTGCCCGGGTCATTGCCCACGGGCGGCACAAAAAAATTAATATTCTCAAGTTTAAGCGCCGTAAACAATATTTGAAACGGCAGGGCCATCGCCAATATTATACGGAAGTCCAAATCACGGACATCTCGGCTTAAATCTAATGCGAAGAGGACTCAACCATGGCACATAAGAAAGCAGGCGGTAGCACCCGCAACGGCCGCGACTCCCAGTCCAAACGCCTGGGGGTGAAACGTTTTGGCGGCCAGACGGTCAAAGCAGGGAATATCATTGTTCGCCAGCGGGGAACTCATTTTCATCCTGGTGAAAACGTAGGCTGCGGCAAGGATTATACCTTGTATGCGCTGCAAGACGGACAGGTGCAGTTTCAAGTGAAGGGCCCCAAAAAGCGCAAGTTTGTCAGCATCGTGCCCAGTTAGATCAACCTTGATCCTTTGCTAATTTTACGAAGATGGGCCCTGTCAATGACGGGGCCTTTTCATTTGGCTTATGAAATTTGTTGACGAAGCAGAAATCCAGGTAGAAGCAGGCGACGGCGGCAACGGCTGCGTCAGCTTCCGCCGCGAAAAGTACATCCCCAAGGGCGGCCCTGATGGTGGCGACGGCGGGGATGGCGGCGATGTGTACCTTCAGACCAACGCCAACCTCAATACCCTGGCGGATTTCCGCCACCAGCGCCACTTCCGCGCGGGACGCGGTGAAAATGGCATGGGCCGCCAATGCACAGGCAAACGGGGCGCCGATTGCATTATCCAGGTTCCGGTTGGCACGTTGGTCTACGACGCTGACACCGGCGAACTAATTGCAGACTTAACGGAAGCCGACCAAAAACTCCTGGTGGCCAAAGGGGGCCACCATGGCCTGGGTAATATTCACTTCAAAAGCAGCACCAATCGCACGCCCCGCAAAGCCACGCCCGGCACCCCGGGCGAACACCGGCGCTTGCACCTGGAGCTGAAGCTTTTGGCCGACGTAGGATTGCTAGGACTACCCAATGCTGGCAAATCCAGCTTGATCCGGCGAATCTCTTCCGCCCGCCCCAAGGTAGCCGACTACCCTTTTACTACGCTACACCCCAATTTAGGCGTGGTACGGGTGGATGCCCTTAGAGGTTTTGTCGTGGCCGATATTCCCGGGATTATAGAAGGCGCTGCCGAAGGCGCGGGATTGGGCATTCAATTTTTGAAGCATTTGAGCCGCACCAAATTGTTACTTCATCTCGTGGATATTGCCCCCTTCGACAATCATTCCCTGGTGGAAGCCTCTCGCCAAGTGATTTCCGAGGTGGAGCGCTGGAGTGATTCTCTCGCGGAACGGCCCCGCTGGCTTGTCTTAAACAAGATTGACCTGCTTTCCTCCGAGGAAGTAGAACATCGCACCCTGGAACTCGTGACCGCGCTCGACTGGAAGCACCCTGTCTTTACAATTTCGACCGTCACCGGCCAAGGTCTGCAAGCGCTCACGTACGCCGTAATGGAACACCTGGAAACCGAGAATGAAAAACAGGGAAGCCTTTCCGCAGGCGCGTAGAATCATTGTCAAAATCGGCAGTTCACTGCTGACCCGGGGCGGCCAAGGATTGGACACTACCGCCCTCGAACAGTGGACCGATCAAATCGCCGCCCTCTGGAAACAAGGCCGTGAAGTACTGCTGGTCTCATCCGGCGCCGTGGCCGAGGGCATGGCACGGCTCAATTGGCGCGCCCGACCACAACATTTGAATGAACTCCAAGCCGCCGCCGCCGTGGGGCAAAGCGGACTGATTCAAGCCTATGAATCCAATTTCCAGCATCACGGCAGACGAACCGCGCAAATACTTCTGACCCATGAAGACCTGACCCATAGGCAGCGCTACCTCAACGCCCGCAGCACTCTCTCAACCTTATTACGCTATGGCGTCATCCCTATTGTCAACGAAAACGACACCGTGGTGATTGACGAAATCCGTTTTGGCGACAACGACACCCTGGGGGCTTTGGTCGCCAACTTAATTGAGGCGGATTTACTCATTATTCTGACGGATCAACCCGGTCTGTTTGACCGTGACCCCAGTCTGGATAGCAGCGCCAAGCTAATTTCCGAGGCCAGCATCAGCGACCCGCGCCTGGAGAATATGGCCAGCGGCAGCCGCAGCGGCCTGGGACGCGGTGGAATGACCACAAAAGTCCGCGCGGCCCAATTGGCTGCTCGCTCGGGCACGGCAACCGTGATTGCCGGAGGTTCTCAACCCGATGTACTGCTCAGGATTGCGGCCGGAGAAGTTGTGGGGACCTTTCTCATTCCCGATGCGGAACAGCTAGACGCCCGAAAACGGTGGCTGGTTGGGCAATTTCAAGTCAAGGGAAAATTGATTCTGGATAACGGCGCCGTCCACGCCTTGAAACAACAAGGTAAAAGCTTGCTTCCCATTGGCGTCAAAAAAGTCCACGGGCTTTTTCAACGGGGAGATGTGGTTTCCTGTCTCGATGAACACAGCAACGAAATCGCCCGGGGGCTGGCGAATTACAGCGCCGAGGAAGCCCGTAAAATCAAGGGGCAACCTAGCAGTAAGATTCCGGAAATTCTAGGTTACGTGGATGAACCAGAACTGATTCACCGTGACAATCTAGTTTTACTATAAAAAAATGCGGGGAGAAAAATAATTTCCCCACCCCGCATCTTTCTGAAATTTATTGGAAACAAAAAGCGAAAAGATCTAAAAAATATCCTGTTTGGGTACTATCGTTATCCCAGCGCTTTGACACGGGCATTCAACCGGCTCTTTTTCCGTGCGGCATTATTTTTATGAATAATGCCCTTGTTGACCATGGAATCAATCACGGGTACCGCTTGTTGATAGGCCTGACGAGCCTCGTCCGCATTCCCGTCATCCACCGCTTTTAACACCTTTTTGATAAAAGTGCGCATGCGGCTGCGAAGGGCCTTGTTGTGTAAATAACGTTTTTGCGCCTGACGCGCGCGCTTTTTAGCAGATGCTATATTAGCCAAATTCTTCCCCTTATGACTACCGGTTAGTAAATTTTTTAATTATCCTAGCTAATCATACAAAAGTCAATTTCCAGCCTCTTCCAATGACATATCAGCGGAAATGGCCTTTAGTCAAAGATATTGCAGGAAAATTAATTCAACGAATAGCTGAAATAGCCGCTGCCGTTATCTGGGTAATTGTCGATAACGTTACCGCCAAAGGCTTCATTGTTGCCAACAAATTTTACTCGAAGTCCCGTTGGATTGCCGAGTTGTTGCAACGGCAGGCGGACTTCCAGCTGATTGTTACTGGCGGCCATGACCATGTCGCCCACATATTGCCAGCTCCAGCTATTTCCATCGCCAGTATATCGCCACAAGTTGTTGCCCTCTAGCAGATATTCCACGCCCAAGGCGCCCATGCTATAGCCACTGGCTTCATTTTCATCGGTATCGAGGAAAATCTGGTAACCCCAGAACGCGTCTCCCGTGATAATCGGGTCTTGGGTACGATAGGCGATAAACAGATTGGTACTATTATGGGACATCCAACCTTCCAGCCAGTCCAGCTGATTATTGGTGCCCGCCACATCGTCAGGATCAAGGCCAAAAGATTGGGTCCCATTCCAGTCCGACAGGTTTCCATCAATGGCGATCGAGGCAACAGGGTTGGAAACATCGCCATTACCGACTCCCGGTGGTGGCGTACTTCCGTCTCCAATGCTGTAGCTAAAGGCGACGACATCACCACCGCTGTCCGGGTATCTATCGGTAATATCGCCTCCAAAAGCCGCATTCCTCCCGATAAACCTTAAGCGCAACTGGGTGGGAGAGCCTAATTGCTGGAGTGGCACGCGCATTTCTAGCTGGTTGTTATTGACCGCTTTGGCCATAGCACCCAGGTATTGCCAACGCCAGCTACCGCCATCGCCGGTATAGCGCCACAAACTGTTGCCTTCTACCAGATATTCCGCCCCCAGGGAACCATAGCCCGTTGCTTCATCGGCATCGGTGTCCAGATAAATCTGGTACGCCCAAAAACCGCCGTTGGTAACAATCGGCCCTTGAGTGCGGTAGGCGATAAATAAATCGTTGCCATTATGAGCCATCCAACCTTCCAACCAATCCAATTTGTTGCTGGCCCCTGTAACATCATCAGGATCAGGGCCGAATGATTGCAGCCCTGACCAATCTGAAAAGTTGCCATCAATTGTGATAGAAGCGCCTGGGTTAGAAATACCGTCACTCGTAACTGCCTGAACGGTAATTTTTATAACTGCGACTTCGCTATCCAAGCTCCCATCGTTGGCTTTAAAGGTAAAACTGTCCATCCCTGAAAAACCAGAACTTGGTGTATAGGTGAGATTAGGCGGAACACCGGATAATAACCCATTGATAGGACTGCTAACCACTGCAAAAGTTAAGGGATTATCATCAGGATCTGTCGCCTCCAAAAGAATATCAAGCGGGGTGTTTTCATTGGTTTGGTAATTGGCACTTTTAGCAACGGGAGGACGATTGGAAGGCACCACCACGGAACCATACTCAAAGATCTCGGCTTCATTGATAGTCTGTTCTCCTCCCTCCGGAAGATAGGTTTCCCCCCCGGCCACCAAAACCCTGCCGTCTTTCAACAGGATAGCCGCATGCCCCATACGTGCGAAATTCATATCGCCGGAGTTTGTCCATTGCTGCGTATCCGGGTCGTAAATCTCAGTACTGGAGATATAGTTAGGAGAAGAAAGACAGCAACTGTAACCGCCTGCTGCTAGAACCTTTCCATCGGCAAGCCGGGTGGTGGTAAATATCTTTCTCCTGTTTGCAAGAGATCCTACACTGCTCCATGCTCGGTTTGCAGGATTGAACACTTCGGCCTCTCTTGTTCCTGCACAGCAACCGCTTGGACTACCACCAACTACTAAAACTGATCCATCCAACAAGGTAACCGTCCCATGATCTGCATGGACAAAAGCCATGGCGCTGATTGTTTGCCATGTATCTGTGATGGGATAGTAAATTTCCGCTGACTTAGTTCCACCTTTAAAGGTATGACCAGACCCACCTGCAATCAACACAGAACCATCAGCAAGTATATGTGCTGTATGTGATCTTCTTCGCTCTGACATGCTTGATACTAGCACCCATGTTTCCGTAGAGGGATCATAAATTTCCGCAGAATTCAGTGCCCGCTTGCGACCATATACTCGTTCACAGCAACCTCCTACCACTAATACCCTGCCATCTCTGAGGAGGGTTGCGGTATGTCTGTATCGGGGCACATTCATCGCTCCCGTTGTCCGCCAAGTTCCAGTCGATGGATTATAAATTTCAGCAGTTGCGGTAGTTGAGGTAACACCGGCTTCATTCACGGTTCTCCCGCCTACCACTAGCACCAAACCATTGGGAAGTAGGGTAGCGGTATGCCCACTGCGTGGCATCACCATGTCCCCGGTTGCCGCCCATGTTTCATTCTCTGGATCAAATAATTCCGTTGCTTTTTGCTCGTTGCCCCCGGCTACCAAGATTTTTCCATCTGGCAATTGTGTCATTGTATGACTAGACCTAGCGTGGCTCATGGGCTGAATGACACGCCATTGCGTTGCATGAGCCCCCAAAGACACTACGGCAAATACCATTAATAGAAAAAAACGAGAGGCTATGTATTTCCCCCTGTTTAAAATCAAGAATCTATCGACTCTTAGCTGGGATTCTAAGAAAAATAACGGCTTTAAATTGTTCATGTTGTCTGCCCCCTAATTCTCGAACGAGCAATAATGCTTAGAATGCTAACTCAGGCACCCCCAAAAAACTTTCACAGCATCTCTATCTATAACGTGAAAGTTTGGAGGACCGCTGGAATGAAAAAACTAATGAACCTGAAATGTTTTCTTGATCTTTTGTAGGTAGAAACTTACGTTAGAAGATAAACCTTGTCAATATACCACCTCAATTGATGGGTACTGATTTCTAGCTACAAAACGGCCACACACTTAATCATTCGAATATCGCTGTTTTCTAAAAGCACCGCGGACTGCGTCTGATACTTTTCTACATCACCAAGTAGGGCCAAAAAAACCATGCCACTAATCCGATCATCAAAGTGAACAGCCAAATCAGCCATTGCCCGCGCACTTCGTTCAGAATCAAGAAAAAGAACAGGCCGAAAGCGGTGGCCATCATGCCGCGAAGCAATGCCCCCTGCCAATCATCCAGCCCCAAACTGCGGGCAAAAACCAAAAGTCCGTAACCCATGGCAAACCGGTAAGGATAGGGATAACGCAGGCTTAAACAAGCCAGTAGCAATAAAGTGATAACACCTGACACGTTGGTATTCCAAACAGCCTATGGCAAAATGCGCATCCTTTTAAAGGGTGAAATTGAAGACATGATCAAAGCCATTTTGTTCGATTTCGGCGGTGTCATTGCCGAAGAAGGTTTTAGGGAAGGTCTCAAGGCCCTGGCCCGTCAACAAGGACTGGACGAAAGCCAGATCTTTCAAGCCGGGATGGACGCTGTTTATGAATCCGGTTGGGTGAAAGGCCGTGGCAGCGAACATAACTTCTGGCAAATCATGGCCCAGAAAACCGGGCTGCGGGGAGACCCTGAAGTCATGCGAGAGGCGATTCTCGAACGCTTTAGAATCCGTCCAGCCATGCTTGCGCTTGTGGATAATTTGCGGCGCCGGGGATATCTGGTTGGCCTGCTTAGCGACCAAACCGAATGGCTGGATGAATTAGATCGCCGCCACGGTATTTACTCGCATTTCGACAAGCTTTACATCAGTTACCGTCTCGGCAAAGGCAAACGCAGCTCTAGCCTGTTTCAGGAACTTACCCATGACCTGGATCTTTTGCCAGAACAAATACTGTTCATTGACGATAGCCCGGATAATATTCAACGGGCCCGTGAATTTGGCTGGCAAGGCATTGTCTTTACCGATGAGGACACCCTTAGTGACCAACTTCGCAAACTTGGCGTAGAAGTGGACACCTCCATGGCCCCATAAATCAACGGCGGAATAAAACCCAACCCGCCAATCCATAGGCAACCAGGGCAATTATTATCACCGTCATTAATCCCCAATGAATCGCCAACAGGCTGGCCAACACCGCGCCGGTGACTGAAGCGCAACCATTCACCGCCCAGGCCCAGGGCATCAGATCCGGAGCGGTGCGATTCAGGTGTGTCAACGCCAAGGGGAAAGGCATTCCCATGCAAATAGCCAAGGGGGCAATCAAAAGCAACGCTATGCCAATCCGCAGCCATTCCGGCGCGCTGATGGAAAACGTTGTCAGCCAAGGAATGAAACCCAAATCCAGCAAAGCAACCGCTAAAATTCCTACCACTGGAACCGCAGGAGACAATTGCGGGTAGCGGCTTTGGAAGCGCTTTATAGCCATACTACCCATGGCGGCAAAAATAAGAAAACCGGTCAATACCACCGCCACAGCGTATAGGGGATGAGAGAGGTAAAGAATGAGCTTTTGGATAAACACAATCTCGACAAACATAAAGCCAATGCCCACGGCGAAGAAGTAGCCCAGCACCCTTCCCCGGCTGCCCGCGCCGATTCCCCTGGGTAACAGCGGTACAATAATCAGCACCCCGCTCAACACAGCCAGTTGCAGCACCGTCCCCACCAGCAACAAATACCCCAGATCAATCAACGCCACGCCGCCCCGCCCCCGCAGTTTCATCAATTCAGAGAAAGAAGACCATTTAAAGGCGTGAAAGAAATAAGGCTGGGTGTCGGTGGCAGGTTCGATATGGAATTTGTAATCTCTAATAAAATCTTGCCGCTGAGGACCAAGCAGGGCCGTCGCGGCTTGATGAAAATAAGGTTGCGCCAGACGGTGGAAACGGTTGGCCTCGTCTTGCGGCATGCCAGGATAGTAGGCCACATCAAAGCCCCAACGCTGGCAAAAATCCCTCACCCTTGCAATATCTGCCGCTGAAAAAGGAGACTGCTTGACCAGTAGCGTTGCCGTATTCCAGCTCCGGATCCACACCAATTGCTGCCCGGGATTGGAATACCCCGCGTTTTCCAGCGCCTCGACAGCGGTGGCGAACAATTTTAAATTCTCCCGAGGAGGCACCCGCACCCAGCGGGTAATGGAGAGAATGCCATCGGCATTCAGATGATCCAAAAACAGTTCAAAGGCTTCTACGGTGTATAGATATGTCTCGTTGAGGGCGTGTAATCCAGCAGCAGCGGTATTAAAGGCATCCAGCAACCCCACTTGAATCAAGTCGTATTTGTGCTTCGAAGCGGCCATGAAGCCTCGCGCTTCGTGAATAGCCACCTTTACCTGGGGCTGCTGATAAAGATGACCGGAAAAATCGGCATAGATATCTCCCACCAGATCCACCAAGTTGTCATCCAATTCCACCACATCCACTTTTGCAGCCTTGTGGTAAAGCGCCTGCAACACATCCATACCCCCACCTGCTCCCAGCACCACTACCCGGGGATTTTTGAGCAGCCGATAAGCCAAGGCGGAAGGCATCTGTCCCAAATAGGCGTGCTTGGACCAATCCCCATTAAAATGGGTGATAGGGGTCATCGAATCGCCGTCAACAAACACCCCGAGTTGAGAAGGGGGTTCCACAGTGGCATTGAGACTCAATCCCGGCGCATAACGGAAAGGAATTTCATCGTTGGCCACCATCGCCAGCCATCCCAAGGGGCCGGAGCGCTGGTCAATCAAACGCGCACCCTTCACCTCCAGCGTCTGACTCAAAGCCTTGTACGGAGACAGTTTCAGCTCGGAACGGGCAATCAAACCCGGCAATGCTATTGCTGTTAAAAGACAAATGGCGGCGCCAATGCGTGGACGGGCATTTAAACTCACCCAGGCAAAGGCGGCGCTGAGCAGCGCCAATCCTCCCAGAATCGCCAGCACCGTCAGTGGAAAAAACCATTGCAGCAAGCCAATCACCCCCACCGCCCCCAACCCTGCCCCCAACAAATCCAGCCCATAGATCCAGCCAACATGGTTCTTGAATTTGAGCAGCGCCAGGCAAGTGCAATTGGAAGCCAACAGAAAAGGGAGCAACATCAAGCTATATACACCAATCAAACGGAGCCATTGCTGCGGATCCCACAATAACTCCAACGGATTGAAAGCCATCTGCTGAACTGCGGGAAATAAAGTCAAGGCGGTAATGCCAAACAAAGCCGCACTGAAGACAAAAAGCAGCGGAAAATAGCGCCGGGCCAATCCAGCCAACAAAGAAATCAATGTGCCGCTGGCACCGTAGCCCAGCAGTGCCAGGCTGATAATCATGTAGGCAAAATGATACCACTGGACAATGGAGAACAGCCGCATCAAGATGACTTCCAGTCCCAACGCCGCTGCGGAGATCAAAGCCACCGCCAGCAAGAAAAGCAGCGGCGGGGACAGGTCAGGCAAGTCTGGTTCGAGAAGGTGGGGACGTTCTTTATCTCCCACGAGTTCCGCCGGTCAACGGCACAAAACTGACGGGCAACAGTTGGCGGGTATGGACTTTACCGTTGGCATCTTTTTCCACCAACATCAAATATTGGGTGAGGAAACGTCCACCGACGGGAATCACCATTCTCCCGCCTGGCTTGAGTTGTTTGACCAGAGGCGGCGGAATATGGCTGGCGGCGGCGGTGACGATGATGCCGTCAAAAGGCGCATGCGCTTTCCAACCGTAATAACCATCCCCCACTTTGGCGGTGACATTATCGTACCCGAGGCGCTTTAACCTCTCCTTGGCTTGTTTCGCCAGGGGTTCGATGATTTCAATCGTATAGACGTGCTTGACCAGCCTGGCCAATACCGCGGCTTGATACCCCGATCCGGTACCCACCTCCAACACAATGTGGTCTGGTTTCGGTTCCAGCAGTTCCGTCATCAAGGCAACAATATAGGGCTGGGAGATGGTCTGACCATAACCGATGGGGAGGGGACGATTTTCATAGGCGCTGGCACGGTATTCCTTGGGAACGAATTCGTGCCGGGGCACTGCCGCAATCACCTTCAATACCTGAGGACTCAATTCGGATTTACCTGTAAACCCGCCGGTTTCCTTAAAATCCTGTCGAATGGTTTCCAGCAACTGCCGGCGGGCCTCGGCATAAGGATCCACCGCCCCCTGGACCCAGCTTCCCCACAACAACAAAACTATCCAAAATAGTTTGATAAACATTGTTACCCTTCCCTTAAGCTTTCGCGGCTTTGGACTTGGAGGGGTGGCGCTGATTTGCGGGGTGTACGCGGCCTGGACGGCCGCGTCCAAGCCTTCATGGACGAATTTACGGCGTCCCCGCAAATCAGCGCCACCCCTCCAATACAGCCTACATTTTCTCTGTCATCCCACTATGCCGCAACAGCGCCTCAATCTCCGGTTCCCGCCCCCGGAAGGCGACAAAAGACTCCAACGCCGGACGGCTGCCACCTTTTTCCAGGATATGTTCGAGAAAAGCCTTACCTGTGGCGGGGTCGAAAATACCTTCCTCTTCAAACCGGGAAAAAGCGTCGGCGGACAAAACCTCTGCCCATTTGTAGCTGTAATAACCCGCCGCATAACCGCCCCCGAAAATATGGGCAAAGCCATGGGCAAAACGGTTCCACGGCGGCGGTGTGAACACTGCGACTTTGTCCCGCACTTCATTCAAAATATCGTAAATGCGCCCACCTTTGGCCGGGTCGTATTCCAAATGAATGCGAAAATCGAACAAGGCAAATTCCAATTGCCGCACCATTTGCATGCCGGATTGAAAATTCTTCGCCGCCAGCATTTTTTCAAACAAATCCTCCGGCAACGGTTCCCCCGTCCGATAATGGCCGGAAATCAAATCCAGAGCCTCTTTCTGCCAACAGAAGTTTTCCATAAACTGACTGGGGAGTTCGACCGCATCCCACTCCACCCCGCGGATACCGGCGGCGCTGAGATAATCCACCTGGGTTAGCATGTGATGCAGGCCGTGACCGAACTCGTGAAACAACGTCACTACTTCGTCATGGGTCAACAAGGCGGGATCGCTTCCCGCCGGCGGGGTGAAATTACAGGTAAGAAAAGCCACCGGCACTTGAATTTGTCCCTGCAAGCGGCGGCGGGAGATGCACTCATCCATCCACGCCCCGCCCCGCTTTTTGGGCCGGGCATACAAATCGAGATAGAAACGCCCGCGGACTTCTCCTTCACTCCCCTGGATTTCATAGCATTGCACTTCGGGATGCCAGACATCCACGCCCTCCAGGGGTTGGATTTGAAAGCCGTACAACCGCTCCACCACGGCAAACAAACCGGGCACAACCTTGGTGGCGGGAAAGTATTGTTTGACTTCCTCCTGGGAAAGTTGGAATTTGTGCTGACGGAGCTTTTCCGAGTAGTACATCAAATCCCAGGCTTGCAGTTCCTCAATCTGATGTTGCTGTAAGGCGAATTCTCTCAGTTCCGCCAAATCAAATTCCGCCACCGGTTTGGAACGCGCCGCCAATTCTTCCAGAAATTTCAAGACTTGTTCCGGCGACCGCGCCATTTTCGTCGCCAGCGACAGCTCGGCGAAATTGCGATAACCCAAAAGCTGAGCCTTTTCGTGGCGGAGTTTGAGAATTTCCTCCATGATCTCGCTGTTATCCCATTTACCTCCATGAGGGCCTTGATCGGAGGCCCGGGTAACGTAAGCCTCATACATTTCCCGCCGCAGAACCCTGTCATCGGCGAAGGTCATAACCGCCGCATAACAAGGAAATTCCAGGGTTAACAGCCAGCCTTCCAGGCTCTTTGCCTGGGCTGCCTGGCGGGCGACTGCCTTGGCGGTTTCCGGCACCCCCGCCAGTTGCGACTCGTCCTCAATCAACTTGGTCCAGGCATTGGTGGCGTCAAGCAAGTTCTCCTCAAAGCGGCTGGAAAGCTTGGATAATGCCTGCTCGATTGCTTTGAAGCGGGCTTTTTTGTCTTCCTCCAAGGCCACACCCGCCAGCTTGAAATCCCGCAACGCATCACGAATAATCTTTTTTTGCGCTGGATCCAATTGCTGAAATTCATTCCCGTCGTGAATCGCCTTGTGCGCTTCGTACAATGCCCGGTTTTGCCCCAGATCGGTGGCATATTCACTGAGCTTGGGCAAACAAGCATTGTAGGCTTGGCGCAGGGCCTCGGTATTGACCACCGAATTGAGATGACGCACCGGCGACCAGGCCTTGTCGAGCCTGTCATCGATATCTTCCAGGGGACGGATCAAGTTGTCCCAATGGTAGTCTTTATTTTGCTCGAGTAGATGTTCTACGGCCCGGCGATTTTCAGAAAGAATCTTGTCAATGGCAGGTTCCACATGGTCAGGTTGAATTTTAGAAAAGGGAGGAAATTCGTAATTCTCAAGTAACGGATTGGTCATGGTTGGGTCTCTCGTTGGGGAAATCGTTGATCTTGCTTATAAACTTTCATTGGCATGGACAATGGATCCCATCTTAAACAGCATCAGTAAAAACGCAATATCCACAGGGCCTATACACCAGGCTCCGCCATCTATTCAAGCTGGGGTAGGTGGTCCCAGGCATGTATAATGTGACGTTCTCATATAGGGAGACTGGTTTTTACTTCAAAGTTCCCATGGCAAACCTACAAATACAACCCGGCTCACAGGAAGACTTGCGGCGTTGGTTTCAGCAACAATTGGAAGCCAGCCCGGTCCAATATGAGGAAACGCCCCTCAATTATGAAGGCAACACGCCCTACGATATCTTGTACTACCGGTTGCAAGAAAAGGCCGCGCGTTATTGGCAGGAAACCTACGGCTTTGTTCCAACCCCGGGGCAATTATACAAAGCCTTTTTCGGCGCCCAATTTGACCGCTTTCACACCAATCAAAAAAGCTACCGCCACTGGCGAAGGAAAATACAGTGTTGGTTTGCCTTTTTAACCATTAGCCTGTGGGGAAGTTGAACCTGCAGCTTGCTTGTTTCAAAACATGACGAACGAACTTTGGATTGATTGCGCCGCTCAGGTAACCGGCTTTATTTTGCTGATTTATTTCGCCGACCGTTTTGTGGTGGGCGCAGCCAGTATCGCCAGAAATCTGGGCGTATCTTCACTGGTGATCGGCTTGACTATTGTAGGCTTTGGCACCTCGGCGCCGGAAATTCTGGTCTCCTCTTTTGCCGCCTGGCAAGGCAATACCGGCCTGGCGGTAGGCAATGCCCTGGGTTCCAATATCGCCAATATCGGTTTGATCCTTGGATGCACCGCACTGATTGCGCCGGTGGCCGTCCATTCCGGGACTCTGCGGCGGGAAATTCCCTTGTTGATGCTGGCCTGTTTGGTCGCCTTCGCCCTCAGCTACAACCTGCAACTCGAACTTTTGGAAGGCGGCGTTCTGCTGGCGGGACTGGTATCTTTTCTGATCTGGCTAGTATGGCAAGCCCGCCGCGCATCAGGATCCGACCCGCTGGCACAGGAAGTGGAAAGCGAACTTCCCCCTGCTCTCGGCTTGGGTAAGGCTTGGTTTTGGTTTCTACTGGGTTTGATGGGACTGGTGGGCAGTTCACGGTTGCTGGTCTGGTCTTCGGTCGGGATTGCCCATCATTTCGGCATCAGTGATCTGATTATCGGCCTCACTATTGTCGCTTTGGGCACCAGCCTGCCGGAATTGGCCGCTTCCATCGCCAGCGTCTTGAAAAAGGAAGACGATCTGGCCATCGGCAATATCATTGGCTCTAACATGTTCAACATGCTGGCGGTGTATGCCATGCCCGCCCTGATCCATCCCGGCAAGTTGCAACCCCAGGTGATTTTCCGCGATTTTCCCTGGATGTTGGGATTCACTCTAGCCCTGTTCATTCTCGGGCTAGGCAGAAGCAATCCTAGCAAAATCGGCCGCTTCGGCGGTTTTCTGTTATTGCTGGGATTCGCCGCCTACCAGTTCAACCTTTATTTGGATATCCATTCATGAGAGATATCGATACAGAAAAACTCCGGCAATTGGGCCTGGAAGTCATCCGCCTGGAAGCCAAGGCTGTCACCCGCCTGGCGGACCGTATAGATAGCAATTTCGTCCATGCCTGCCAATTGATGCTGGCTTGCAAGGGACGGGTGATAGTGACCGGCATGGGCAAATCCGGCCATATTGCCGGAAAAATCGCCGCCACCTTGGCCAGTACCGGCACGCCGGCATTTTATGTTCACCCAGGAGAAGCCAGCCACGGCGATTTGGGGATGATTACCCCCCAGGATGTGGTGCTGGCCCTTTCCAATTCCGGCCAAACACGGGAGCTGATCACCATTATTCCCCTTATCAAACGCCTGGGGGTGCCTCTGATTTCCATGACCGGACGCCCCAATTCCGTGCTGGCCCGGCAAGCCACGGTGCACATCGACGTCAGCGTCAAACAGGAAGCCTGTCCCTTGGGACTGGCGCCCACGGCCAGCACCACTGCCGCCCTGGCCATGGGCGATGCCTTGGCGGTAGCGCTATTGGAAGCGCGGGGATTTACCCGCGATGATTTTGCCCGCTCTCACCCGGCAGGCAGTCTTGGCCGCCGCTTGCTCCTGAAAATAGAGGATATCATGCATACCGGTGCGGATATTCCGGCGGTAAATGCTTCCGCCACCTTGAGCGAAGCGCTGCTGGAAATGACCAGTAAAAAACTGGGCATGACTGCGGTGGTGGACAACCAGAAAAGGGTGCTTGGAATTTTCACCGATGGTGACCTGAGGCGTTTGTTCGAACACGGCGATTACGATATTCACCAAACCCCTATTGGCGAGGTGATGACCCGGAGATGCGCGACTGCTTCTTCCGATCTTTTGGCCGCCGAAGCAGTGAAAATGATGGAAGAAAAGAAGATCAACGCCCTGTTAGTGGTGGATAATGACAATCTTCTGATCGGCGCTTTGAATATGCATGACCTGTTACGGGCGGGAGTATTTTAAGATGGCATCCGAAATGGAAAGGGTCCTAACCCGGGCCAGGCAAATTAAGCTGGTCATCTTTGACGTGGATGGCGTTCTCACCGACGGCCGCCTGTATTTCGACCCGCAGGGCCGCGAGTTCAAAGGCTTTCACGCCCGGGACGGTCACGGCCTGAAACTGTTGCAACGCACCGGAGTGGAAACCGCTGTTATTTCTGGCAGAAAATCCCCATCTGTGGCCCTGCGCATGGAGAGTTTGGGCATCCGCCATGTATATCAAGGCTATGAAAACAAGCTGGAAGCATTGAAAAAACTACAACAAGTCACAAATGTTCCACTGGATCATACCGCCTGCGTCGGCGATGATATTTTGGATCTACCCATTCTGTGCCGAGTTCATTTAGCCATTGCCGTCCAGGACGCTCATTTCGCCGTCAAAGAGCGGGTCCACTGGGTCACCCGCACCCCCGGCGGGTTTGGCGCCGCCCGGGAAGTATGCGATTTGATCATGCAGGCACAACAAACCTTCGACGTCTTATTAAAACAATATTTACCATGAATTTTTTTCGCCTGATTTTATTGTTATTTCTTTTTGCGAGCTCTCCCGCGAAAGCCCTGGAAAGCGACGCCGATCAGCCCATCTACATCGAATCCAACAGCGCTTTTTATGACGAAAAAACCGGCAAAAGCATCTATACCGGCGATGTCATCTTCAAACAGGGAACCTTGCATATCAAAGCGGATAAAATCGAAGCCTTCACCGTCAAGGGCGAGCTGGAAAAAGCCATCGCCTACGGCAATCCCGTCCAATTCCGGCAAATCCCCAAGCCTGGCAAGGAAGAAATCCGCGGCACTTCCAAGCGCGCCGAATATTACGTGGATCGCGATACCATCGTCTTGATCGGCGATGCCGTGGTCCATCAGGGGGATAATACCTACGCCAGTGACTGGATCGAATATGATCAAATCAAGGGTACTATCAAGGCAGGTGAGAAAACCTCCGACACCAAGCGGGTCAAAATTATTCTGCACCCCAAAAACGGCGATAAGAATGACAAATCCAAGCCCTGACAGCGCCCGGCTGGAAGCCAGAGGGCTAGTCAAGAAGTACCGCAAGCGAACTGTGGTCCAGGGCGTTAGTCTGTTTGTGAACAGCGGAGAAATTGTCGGGCTGCTGGGGCCAAACGGCGCCGGCAAGACCACCTGCTTTTATATGATTGTCGGTCTGATTCAGCCCGATGAGGGAGAAATTACCCTGGATGGCAACAATGTCACCTTCCTTCCCATCCACGCACGGGCACACCGGGGGTTGGGCTATTTACCTCAGGAAGCCTCCATCTTCCGCAAACTGACTGTGGTGGAGAATCTTCAAGCAGTGTTGGAATTGCGCCCGGAACTGACCGCGGGGCAACGGGAAATCATCGCCGCCGAGTTACTGCAGGAATTTGGCCTGACCTCCCTAAGCCAGCAACCCTCCGTCAGCCTGTCCGGCGGCGAACGCCGGCGATTGGAGATTGCCCGGGCCCTGGCGCTGGAACCCCGGTTTATTTTGCTGGACGAACCGTTTGCTGGGGTCGATCCCATCTCCATCATTGAAATCCAGAAGATTATTCATCATCTGAAGGACCGGGGCATTGGCGTTTTGATTACCGATCATAACGTCCGCGAAACCCTGGGAATTTGTCAGCGAGCCTGTATTATCAGCCAAGGCAAAATCATTGCCGAAGGGAGCCCCGAGGAAGTGCTGGATCATCCGGAAGTCCGGCAAGTTTATCTGGGCGAACACTTTTATTTATAGGACTTTGAGCATATTCCATAGATAATGGCAAGAAGGGAGCTGGACCGGCTTGTGGGAATGTTGGCGGCCTGGATGGCCGTCATCAAGCCCTCAGGGAGGAGTTTACGGCGTTTCCCAAAGCCGGTCCAGGTCCCTATTGAGATGGGCTCTTACCGATGGCAGGTGCGCCGAATCACAAAACTTACTAGAATATCCCTATCGTTACAACACATTCATCGCCGGCATCACCCTTGACTGACTTGATTATCTACGAATTCCCCCTGAACGAAAGAATCCGCACTTTCATTCGCCTGGAGCAATTATTCCTGCAAATTGAACACTTCCTCCAAGGGGATTCGATTTGGGAAAGCCGAGCGGCGGTGGAAAGCTTGCTGGATGTCATTACCATCTTTGGCCGCAATGACATCCGTTCGGAATTGCTCAAGGAACTGGAACGTCATCAAAAGGCCTTGACCCGTCTCGCCCGCAGCCAAGGTATCGACACCAATAAAGTCCACGGCATGATGGATGAAATTGAGAATCTTTCCCATCAACTCAGGGAAACCAATGGCAAATTCGCCAGTCATTTGGCGGGCCATGGCCTGTTCAAAAGTATCGCCCAGCGCAGCGCCATCCCCGGCGGGACTTGCAGCTTCGACTTGCCCGGCTATCATCACTGGCTGCAACAGCCGGAGCATCACCGTAAACAAGATTTCAAAATGTGGCTGGCGCCATTTTCCGTCATTCGCTCCACCATAGGCTTTGCTCTCAATACGCTTCGCCAAAGCGCCTTGCCCGTTGAAGAAATTGCCATGGCCGGTTTTTATCAACAAAATCTAGATCAATCCTTGCCTTTCCAGCTGATTCGTGTAGGTCTGGACCGGCATTCTCCTTTTTATGCGGAAATCAGCGGCGGTAAACATCGTTTTACTATCCGTTTCATGGAACCCAGCATGATCGACAAGGCCCAACAAACCTCTGAAGACATACCTTTTCAACTGACCCGCTGTATATTCTGATGAAAAAGCAAGTAAAATGCCCCCAATGCGGCAAGCCCGTCATTTGGAGTCCAGATAACCCCTTCCGCCCCTTTTGCAGCGAGCGGTGCAAAATGTTGGACCTAGGTGCCTGGGCGATGGAAAAACGTTATATTCCGGGGGAACCGGCGTCATCGGAAGGATCCAACGAGGCCTCTTCTAACGACACTGATTCCTCTGAAATCTAGCCTATTTGCCTCCCAAATTTCAGGGAACTTTTCTCCCGTTTTAATGTCTTAGAGTCGTGTTTCAAACACATCTTCCCAAGAAGGAGGTAATCAATGGCTGCAACAACTCAAACTGTAACTGCAGCAGCGCAAGAAGAACCCCTTTTGAACAAAAAGTGGTTAGTTTTTGCGATTCTGCTCTATACGGTATTTTATGCGTGGGTCCGGTGGTATGAAGGGGTTTATGGCTGGAGTGCCGGCCTGGATTCCTTTGCACCGGAATTTGAAACTTACT